>NZ_JBFTOJ010000139.1:0-11213 GCF_056397905.1 Stenotrophomonas sp. 05L414_2 | reverse complement strand
CCCTTGCGCCACCCAACTGGGCGCGCGTTCGCCGGTGGCAATCAGGCGGGCTTTCATCAACATTCCTCCAAAACGTCGACGGCGCCATCGGCGCCGTCGAAAACTGCATCAACGAATGGCTCAGGCCACTTCGTCGTCGTCGTAGGACGGCGGCTGGTCGCCAACGGTCCACAGGCGCTCGAGCGCGTAGAACTCGCGCACGCGCGGCAGCATCACGTGCACGATGACGTCGCCCAGGTCGACCAGCACCCATTCGGCTTCACGCTCGCCTTCAACACCCAGCGGCATGACGTCGATGTTCTTGGCGAAGCGCACGACTTCGTCGGCGATGGACTTCACATGGCGGGTCGAAGTACCCGATACGACCACCATGTAGTCGGCGACGCTGGACTTGCCGCGTACGTCGATCTCGACCGGGTCCTTGGCCTTCAGGTCTTCGGTGGCTTGACGGACGCTGGCCAGCAGTTCCGGCACGGAGGGCGGCGGGCTGGGCAGATCGACCTTGATGGTCTGGGGCTGGGTCTGGTTGCTCAAAGCGGGTCGACTCGATAAACGTGGGGGCGATTATACGGGCACAGCGCGGCAACCGTATTCACGAGGCGGCGGGGCGGTACAGGCCGTGGCCAGAAACGTAGTCGGCCACCGCCGGTGCCAGCATGGCCCGCCAGGGGCCGCCCGCGGCGATCTGGGCGCGCACGGCACTGGCCGATTCCACCCGCAGCGGGTGGTGCAGGCGCAGGATGCGGCCGGCCGGGCTGGTGAACAGGGCCTGCTCGTTGTCGGCCCAGCGCCCCTCGGTGGCCTGGCCCAGCGCGCCGTCGACACTGGCCCGCAGCGGGCTGCCGGGCCGCTCGGCAACGATGAAATGGGCCAGACCGAACAGCGCCTGCCACTCGTGCCAGCTGGGCAGGCCCAGCAGGCTGTCGGCCCCCACCAGCCACGCCAGCGGGCGGCTGGGGCCAAGTTCGGCCCGCAGTTCGCGCAGGGTATCGACGGTATAGGAAGGTCGGCCAGGGAAGCGCTCGGCCCGATCCAGCTCATGCCGGTCCAGCAGCAGGCCCGGCTCATCGCCGATGGCCAGGCCGAGCATGGTGCAGCGTTGCTCGGCGGTCGCGCCCGGTGCCGCGCGATGCGGCGGGTCGGCGGCAGGCAGCATGCGCACCGCCACCTGCAGTTCATCGCGCGCGGCGCGCGCGATCGCCAGATGGCCCAGATGCACCGGGTCGAAGGTGCCCCCGTAATAGATCCGCAGGCTCATGGATCAGGCCCGGGCGAGCAGCCGCACCGCACGCGCTTCGGCCACCGCCACCAGCAGGCGCTCAAGTGCAAGCCAGGCATCGCCGTCTGCGCGGCCCTTGGCGATGCGGTCAACCAGCCCTGCTTCGGCCACGAAACGCTCCCAGCGCTTGCCTTCCGGGTGCCGCTGCAGCGCGCGCTTGTAGGGCGCCTGCCGCGATTCCCAGATACCGCGGGATTTCATCTCCGCCGCCAGATTGCCGCCACGTGCCTGTACCCGTGCCAGGCCGGCACCGGCCAACAGCTCGCGGATCACGATCGGCATCAGCGCGGCCACGGCCTCGCCTTCGCCGCGCAACCCGGCCAGCATCCTCAGTACCGCCTGGGGCTGGCCGGAGAAGGTGGCTTCCACCAGMCGGAACACGTCRTARCGGGCRGCATCGGCCACCAGCGATTCCATCSKKTCCACRTCCAGGGTCTGGCCGTCGGCCAGCAATACGAGCTTGTCGATCTCCTGCGCAGCCGCCAGCAGGTTGCCTTCAACGCGTTCGGCCAAGCGCTGCACGGCCGCCGGTTCGGCGCGCAGGCCCCTGCTGCGCAGGCGCCGTTCGATCCAGTCCGACAGCTCATGCGGCTTGATGGCCCAGGCCACCGACAGCACGCCGACGCGGTTCACCGCCTCGGCCCATTTGCCCTGGTGGGCCTTGCTCCATTCGTTGGCGGTGATCATCAGGATCACGTCCGGCGCCGGGTTGGCGCAGAACCGGCTGATCACCTCACCGCCGTCCTTGCCCGGCTTGCCGCTGGGCAGGCGCACTTCCACCAGGCGGCGGGCACTGAACAGGCTGGGGGCATTGAAGCTGGCGTCGAGCTGGTTCCAGTCGAAATCACGGCCATCGGCATCGAACACTTCGCGCTCGTCGATGCCGGCCGCACGTGCACGGGCACGCACGGCATCAGCTGCCTCCAGCACACGCAGCGTTTCCGGACCGGCGATCAGGTAGACCGGCGCCAGCGCCGTGTCAGCGCCCTGCCCGGCCAGCTGTTCCGGTCGCAGTTCCATCAGGCGCCCGGCTCAGTGCTGGACGGCGGGTGCGGGCTCGACCGGATCGTGCTCGACCGGCTTCGGCGCCGACAGGCTGCCGCCCTTTTCCAGTTCGGCGCGGACCACGCTGTCGATGCGGCGGATGATCGAGGCCGACATTTCCCGGCGCAGTTCATCGGCCAGGATCTCGCGTTCGGTGGTGGTACCGGTGGCGTCGGTCGGCGGCGACACGTAGTCGCGCGACAGTTCGATCACCTGCTGCGGCACCAGCTCGCTGCCGTCTTCGCGGCGGAAGATGAAGATCACCGCATAGCGCAGGCTGTATTCCTGCGCGCGGCCCTGCGAGTCGATCGCGATGGGCAGGTCGCCCCAGCGTTCGGACAGCACCTGCAGCTGGGCATTGGGGCCCTCGCTGTCCTCATCGGCCAAGCGCGCACCGGATGCCAGCAGGCTGCGGTTCAACAGCTTGACCAACTCGCTGTAGGGCGCGGTGGAGACCACCTTCACCGGCGCCGTGTCGGTCGGCAGCATCAGCTTGTTGCGCAGGTGGAAACCGCAGCCGGCGAGGCCGAGGACGAGAACGAGGGCAAGCAGGATTCGGGTCATGGAGACAGTCTGGCGGAGCCGGGCGATCACGGCAACAGACAGGGTGCCCGAGGCCGCGTGAACGCAGGGCCATCGGCCGGGCGTGCCCGGCGTGGCGACAACGCACCGACCGCCACGATGGCGGCCGGTGCCAGGTACATCAGGCAGCGACGATGTTCACGATCTTGCCGGGGACGATGATGATCTTGCGCACCGTCAGGCCTTCCAGGAACTTGGCCGCGTTCGGCTCGGCCAGCGCCAGCGCTTCAACCTGTTCGCGCGCGGCATCGGCGGCGACCTCGATCGTGCCGCGCAGCTTGCCATTGACCTGTACGGCCAGGGTCAGCGCGTCGCGAACCAGCGCACTGCTGTCGGCCTGCGGGAACGGCTGGTCTTCCAGCAGCGTTTCGCCATGGCCCAGCACCTGCCACAGGGCATGGCTGGCGTGCGGGGTGATCGGGTTGAGCAGCAGCACGATGGCCTGCAGCGCTTCCTGGCGCACGGCGCGCCCCTGCTCGCTGCCGTCCTCGAACTTGGCCAGCGCGTTCATCAGCTCCATCACCGCGGCAATGGCGGTGTTGAAGCTGTGACGACGGCCGTAGTCGTCACCGACCTTGCCGATGGTCTCGTGGGTCTTGCGGCGCAGGGCCTTCTGGCTGGCATCCAGTGCAGCCGCGTCGAGCGCCGGTGCGGCACCGTCGGCAGCGTGCTTCTGCACCTGTGCCCACAGGCGGCGCAGGAAACGGGCCATGCCGTCCACGCCGGCTTCGTTCCATTCCAGCGACTGTTCCGGCGGTGCCGCGAACATCGAGAACAGACGCACGGTGTCGGCACCGTACTTGCCGACCATCGCCTGCGGGTCCACGCCGTTGTTCTTCGACTTGGACATCTTCTCGGTACCACCGACCACCACCGGCTGACCGTCGGCGATCAGGGTGGCGCCGGTGATGCGGCCGCGCTCGTCGCGCTGCACTTCCACATCGGCCGGGTTGATCCAGTCCTTCGAGCCGTCCGGGTTCGGGCGATAGTAGGTCTCGGCGATCACCATGCCCTGGCACAGCAGGTTCYGCGCCGGCTCGTTGCTGTCCACCATCCGCGCGTCGCGCAGCAGCTTGTGGTAGAAGCGGAAATACATCAGGTGCAGGATCGCGTGCTCGATGCCACCGATGTACTGGTCCACCGGCAGCCAGTAGTTGCCACGCTTGTCGACCGCATCGCGGGCGCCCGGCGAGGTGTAGCGGGCGTAGTACCAGCTCGACTCCATGAAGGTGTCGAAGGTGTCGGTCTCACGCTCGGCCGCGCCGCCGCAGTCCGGGCAGGTGGTCTTGCGCCATTCCGGATCGGCCTTGATCGGCGAACCGGTGCCGACGAAGTTGACGTCTTCAGGCAGCACCACCGGCAGCTGGTCTTCCGGCACCGGCACCGCGCCACACTTGTCGCAGTAGATCACCGGGATCGGGCAACCCCAGTAGCGCTGGCGGCTCACGCCCCAGTCGCGCAGACGGTAGTTCACCCGGCGCTGGCCCTGGGCCTTGCGCTCGAAACGCTCGGCCAGCGCTTCGAAGGCGCCCTGGAAGTCCAGGCCGTCGAACTCGTCGGAGTTGACCAGTTCGGTCTCGCGGGTCTTGTCGCCGTACCAGTCCTGCCAGCGCGTCGCGTCGTAGGCGCTCTCGTCCTTGCGCAGCGACTTCAGCGCGATGACCTGGCGGATCGGCAGGTTGTACTTGTTGGCGAATTCATTGTCGCGCTGGTCGTGGCCCGGTACGGCCATCACCGCGCCGGTGCCATAGCCCATCAGCACGAAGTTGGCGACCCACACCGGCACCTGGGCACCAGTAACCGGATGCACGGCGCGCAGGCCGGTATCCATGCCGCGCTTTTCCTGGGTCTCCAGCTCGGCCTCGGACACGCCGCCCTGCTTCATCTCCGACAGCAGCGCAGCCAGTTCCGGATTGTTCTTCGCGGCATGCAGCGCCAGCGGGTGTTCGCCGGCGATCGACACGAAGGTCACGCCCATCACGGTATCCGGGCGGGTGGTGAACACGCGCAGCGGATCCAGTGCGGCGCCATCGACGTCGCGCACATCGAACTGGATTTCCAGGCCTTCGGAACGACCGATCCAGTTGCGCTGCATGGTCTTGACCGAGTCCGGCCAGCCGTCCAGTTCATCCAGGCCGTCCAGCAGTTCCTGGGCGTAGTCGGTGATGCGCAGGAACCACTGCGGGATCTCACGCTTTTCCACCAACGCGCCGGAGCGCCAGCCACGGCCGTCGATGACCTGTTCGTTGGCCAGCACGGTCTGGTCGACCGGGTCCCAGTTCACCACCGCGTTGCGGCGGTAGGCCAGGCCCTTGCGCATCAGGCGGGTGAACATGCGCTGCTCGTGGACGTAATAGTCCGGGCGGCAGGTGGCGAACTCGCGCGACCAGTCGATGGCATAGCCCAGCGACTTCAGCTGGCTGCGCATGTGGTCGATGTTCTTGTAAGTCCAGGCGGCCGGCGCGGTCTTGTTCTTGATCGCGGCGTTTTCCGCTGGCAGGCCGAACGCGTCCCAGCCCATCGGCTGCAGGACGTTGTGGCCGGTCATGCGCTTGTAGCGGCTGATCACGTCGCCGATCGTGTAGTTGCGCACGTGGCCCATGTGCAGCGCACCGGACGGATACGGAAGCATCGACAGGCAGTAGTACTTCGGCTTGTCCGAGGCTTCATCGACCTCGAAGGCACGGGTAGCATCCCAGTACTGCTGGGCGGCGGATTCAACCTGCTGCGGATCGTAAACGTTGGGTTCGACGCTGGTCATGTAACACGCGGTTGCGGCGGCAAAGCGGTACAGCGTACCGCAGTGCGGCAAATGGCTCCAATCCTGCCTGCCGCACCGGCGCGCGGCGTGGCTGCGGGAAGCGTCTCAGCGCCCGCGCGACAGAGGCAGGGCCAGGGCCAGCCAGAGCGCCCAGCAGGCAAAGGCCAACCGCTGCGCCAGCGCCGCCGGCAGTACCCCCGGCAGGCCGAACGCCAGCAGACCGGCACCGATTCCGCAGGCCAGCGTCAGCAGTCCCAGCCTGCGCCCGCCGGAATGCCGCAGCCGCGCCGCGCCCAGCATCACGCTGCCGGCGACAAAGGCCAGTGCCCAGACCATCCACACGCTGGCGTGCAGCTTGCTGGCAGGGCCCTGCATGCCCATCTGGTCTTCGAAATCCAGCGGCAGCAGGCCCATCGCGATGAAGGCGAGACCGGCCAGTAGCAGCATCTGGCTGCCCACGCGTGCCGTCCAGGCGGCGTCCACCGACAGCTGCCGGCGCAGGCGCTCGGCCACGACCACCGCCAGTGCACCCGGCAGCACCAGGCCCAGCAGGTTGAAGCCCAGCGCATGGGGGATGCCGTGCGCGCCCAGCCAGGTCACCGGATGCATCGCCTGCGAATAGTCCGGCAGGGCCGCACCGAAGCCGGCCACCGACAGCACGAACAGGGCTGCGGCGAGCATGCCTACCCAACGATCCAGCCGAACCACGGACATTGCAGCCACTCTTCAGGAGAACATCAGGCCATTGTCACGGCAGCCGGCACCTGCGCCAAGCCGTCCGCGATTTCATGGGGGGCGTGACCGCAGGGTTGAGACCGGCAAGGTTCGTCACCATAGAATCGGTCTCCAGATGCCGAACGATGCCCCATGACCGAGACGACCTACGTATTCGATGCCACCACTGCCACCTTCGAGGCGGAAGTGCTGCAGAAGTCGCTGCAGACGCCGGTCCTGGTGGATTTCTGGGCGACCTGGTGCGAGCCGTGCAAGACCCTCGGCCCGATGCTGGAGAAGCTGGCCGGCGAATACAACGGCGCGTTCGAGCTGGCCAAGGTCGACGTGGACAAGGAACAGCAGATCGCGGCGGCCTTTCAGATCCGTTCGGTGCCCACCGTGTTCCTGGTCAAGGGTGGACAGCTGGTGGACGGCTTCCCCGGCGCCCTGCCGGAAGGCCAGCTGCGTGAATTCCTGGCCCAGCACGGCGTTGTGCCGGCTGACGTCGGCGACACCATCGCCGAAGACGAAGCGCCGCTGGACCCGCAGGCGCAGGTCGACGTGCTGCGCGCGCAGATCGCCGCCGAGCCGGACAAGGATGAGCTGAAGCTCGACCTGGCCCTGGCGCTGCTGCAGGTCGGCGGCGTGGACGAGGCCGCTACCCTGATCGATGCACTGCCCGCCAACCTGGCCACCGACGACCGCGCCGTGCGTGGCCGCGCCCGGCTCTCCTTCGCCGCCGCGCTGAAGGATGCCCCGCCCGCCGAGGAGCTGGATGCGCGCATCGCCGCCGACGGCAAGGATCTGCAGGCACGCCACCTGCGGGGTGTGCAGCAGCTGCTGGCCGGCGAGGACGAAGCTGCGCTGGAACAGTTCCTGGAGATGCTGCGGATCGACCGCAGTTTCCAGGAAGGACTGCCGCGCAAGGCCCTGATCGATGCGTTCAACGTCATCGCCGATGAAGACCTGGTCGGCCGTTCGCGGCGCCGGATGGCCTCCCTGCTGTTCTGAACGGCACCGGCATCGTTCAGAATCCCTGCACTGAACGCGGGCAATAATGCCCGCGATGGTGGCCCCCAGGGTCGCCACGATCCGTTCGGGGGGATGAGGTCGGGGCCATGGGGTCTTGCTGCTGCGCCCCCGCTTTGCCGGGACAGCTATCCGTGACCGTTGGCCGCTCGTCGTCTTTCATCAAGTATTTCCTGCGCACACTGCTGTGCGCCCTCTGCCTGTGGCCGGCGCTTGCCGGCGCGCAGGACTGGAACTACCGGGTCCGCCCCGGCGATACCCTGTGGGATCTCGGCGCGGCCTACCTCAAGCCCAGCATCGGCTGGCAGCAGCTGCAGCAGCACAACCGCATCGACAACCCGTACCGGCTGCCGCCGGGTGAACTGCTGCGCTTCCCGATCGGCTGGCTGCGCGTTGAGCCCGCCCCGGCGCGGGTACTGGCCGTGCGTGGGCAGGTTGAACTGAGCGCGGCCGATGGCAGCAGCAGCCGCGCCGTGCGCGCAGGCGAACAGCTGCACATCGGTGACGCGATCCAGACCAAGGCCGATTCCAGCATCACCCTTGAGTTCGCCGATGCGTCGCGCTTGCAGCTGCGCGAATACTCACGCCTGCGCCTGGACCAGCTCAGCCGCTATGGCCGCACCGGCATGGTCGATACCCGCCTGCGCCTGCAGCAGGGGCGCGCCAGCAACCGGGTAACCCCTGCGCGCGGGCCGGCCTCGCGCTACATCATCGATGCCCCCACGGCCACCAGCAGCGTGCGCGGCACCGTGTTCCGGGTCAGCGCCGGCGATGATGCCCATGCCGGTGCCACCGAAGTACTGGAAGGCAAAGTGCAGGTCGGCAACCCGCATGGCCAGCATCTGGTGCACCCCGGCCAGGCCAGCCGCAGCGCGGGCAGCGGAACGGCGCCCGAAACGGTTTCCGGTTTGCTGCCGGCACCGCGCCTGCGTGCCGATGCGACCCGCCTGGGAGCCCTGCCGGCCCAGCTCGCGTGGGAGCCGGTGACCGGCGCCGGTCACTACCGGGTCGAAGTGGTGCAGGCCGCCACCCCGGAAATCCTGTTGTTTGCCGCCGACACCGCCGACACCCGGCTGCTGATCGGCGAGCTGCCGCCAGGAACGCTGCGCCTGCTGCTGCGCGCAGTGGATGCACAGGGTGTGGAAGGCCTGGATGCCAGCGAGGATTTCGTCCTCGACGACCAGCCGCCACCGCCGCTGACCATTTCTCCGCTGCAGGGACAGTCGGTCAACAGCGACCGTCCCCGCTTCCACTGGAGCCAGGCGCCCGGTGCCAGCAGCAGCGTGCTGCAGGTGGCTGACGAGCCGCAGTTCCTGCAGCCGCTGCGCGAGCAGAGCACCGGCGGCACCGACCTGCGCCTGGGCCAGCCGCTGCCTCCCGGCCAGTACTACTGGCGAGTCGCTTCGCGTGATGACCAGGGCCACCAGGGTCGCTACGGCCAGGCACTGACGCTGCAACTGACCGATGAACCGGTGAACCCGGCACTACAACCGCCTGAAGCCACCGATGGCGAGCTGACCCTGCGCTGGCAGGCGGGAAGCGACGGGCAGCGCTACCGCGTGCAGGTCGATCGCCGCGGCGACTTCAGCGCGCCGCTGCTCGATACCACCGTCGACCAACCGCAGGTCAGTTTCAAGCGCCCGTGGCGCGGCACGCTGCACATCCGCGTGCAGTACATCGATGACGACGGCCATGCTGGCCCGTTCTCGCCCGCCCAGCAGGTCAAGCTGCCGTGTCGCCTGTGCTACGGCGCCAGCGGTGGTGCCCTGCTGCTGTGGCTGTTGCTGTGAGGCGCTCGCCGCTGCCGTGGTCGCGACGGATCCTGCTGGCCCTGCTGGCGGGTGTAGCGACGGCGGTGGTCAGCCATGGCCAGTGGCTGTGGCGGCAGGACGAAAGCGCGTACGACCTGATGGTCGGCAGCTGGGATTACCGCCCCGACCCCAGCGTGCTGATCGTGGCCATCGACGAAGGCAGCCTGCAGCAGCTGGGCCAGTGGCCGTGGCCGCGCTCGATGCATGCCCGCCTGCTGGACCGCTTGACCGACGCCGGTGCCGAGCGCGTCGCGCTGGACCTCATGCTGTCCGAGCCCGATCGTCGCGATGCGCGCCAGGATGCCGAGCTGGCAGCGGCGATCCGTCGCAACGGCCACGTGGTGCTGCCGGTGCTGGCCGCGCCTGCCGCTGGCGACCGCATGGCCGAGGAAATGCTGCCGATCCCGCTGATTGCCGCCAGCGCCGCCGCCCTCGGCCACAGTGACGTTGAAGTCGACGGCGATGGTGTCGCCCGTGGGGCCTACCTGCACGCCGGCATCGGCCAGGCGCACTGGCCGGCACTCGGCCTGGCGTTGACCGGCCTGCCGCCGCAACGCGCACAGGGCCTGCCCGACCCCGACCCGGCGCTGGACTCGCCCTATCAATGGCGCCGCAATGATTACGTGCGCGTGCGTTATGCCGGGCCACCGGAACGCTTGCCGCAGGTGTCCTACGCCGATGTGCTGGAAGGGCGCGTGGATGCCTCGATGCTGCGTGGCAGGCGCATCGTGGTGGGCATGACGGCCAGCGGCATCGCCCTCCGCCTGTTGACACCCACCACCCGCGAATACTGGATGAGCGGCAGCGAGTACCAGGCCAACATCGCCTCGATGCTGCTGCAGGACAAGCAGATCAACGTGCTGCCCCGCGCCTGGCAGGACGCCCTGGCCGGCCTGCTGGTGGCCATGTGCGTGCTGCTGCTCGGGCTGCGCCTGCCCTGGGTGGTTGCGCTGTGCTCGCTGCCGGCCGCGCCGCTGCTGAGCTGGCTGCTGCTGCGCACCGGCAGCCTCTGGTGGGCGCCGGCCAGCGCCCTGCTCGGCGTCGTGCTGGTGCTGACGGCGTGGGCGACCTGGCGCATCGCCTCCTGGCACCGCCAGGCCAACCGTGATGCGCTGACCGGACTGGGCAACCGCCTGCGCTTCGAACAGTCGCTGCAACAGGAATGCGATGCGGCACGCCGCAGTGGCAAGCCACTGACCCTGGCCCTGATCGACGTCGACCACTTCAAGCACCACAACGATCGTCATGGCCACCAGGTCGGCGATCGCGTGCTGTGCGAAGTGGCCCGCCTGATCCAGGCGCATGCCCGGCGCCCCCGTGACATGGCTGCCCGCTACGGCGGCGACGAGTTCGCACTGGTGTTGCCCGACACCCCGGTTGAAGGCGCGCGGCAGGTGATCGAAGACCTGATCTCCTGCATCCGCGCCCTGCCGCCGCCCGGCGATGGCAGCGACACAGGCGTCACCCTGACCATCGGCGTCTACACCCGTGTGCCTGACGGCGACCTGCAACCGCATCATTTCGTCGAAGGCGCCGACAACGCGCTGTACCGGGCCAAGGACAATGGCCGCGACGGCTACGTGATCGACGGCGGCACGCCCGAGCCATAGCGCCGGGCAGGCCTGTCGGGGCGCTGCGGGCTACAACATACGCATGCGAATGGTTAGACTGGGCGCCCCGTCCCCTGCCCGGTTCCCGCATGAAAGCCAGCACGTTCCGCTTCGGCATCAACCTGTGGCCACCGTTCCTGTTCACCGGCATCCATGTCACCCGGATCACCCCGGACTACCGGCAGATCGACGTGGAACTGCGCCTGCGCCCCTGGAACCGCAACTACGTCGGCACCCACTTCGGTGGCAGCCTGTTTGCGATGACCGATCCGTTCTGGATGCTGGGCCTGATGCACACCCTTGGCCGCGACTATTACGTCTGGGATCGCGCCGGTGCGATCGATTTCCTCAAGCCCGGTCGTGGAACGGTGCGCACGTCTTTC
>NZ_JBFTOJ010000138.1:0-11394 GCF_056397905.1 Stenotrophomonas sp. 05L414_2 | reverse complement strand
GCGCATCAGTCATGATGCCCTTGGAAGTGGAAATGATGGAAATGCCCAGGCCGTTCATGACCTTCGGCAGTTCGCTCTTGCCGCGGTACTGGCGCAGGCCCGAACGCGAGAAGCGCTTCAGGGTCGCGATGACCGGCTTGCCTTCGAAATACTTCAGCACGATTTCCAGCTCGGACTTGTTGTTCTCGAGCGCGGTCACGCGCAGGTCGGCGATGTAACCCTCGTCCTTCAGGACCTGGGCGATCGCAACCTTGATCTTGGACGACGGGGCTTTCACCGTCTGCTTGCCAACCGCTGCCGCATTCTTGATGCGGACCAGCAGGTCGGCGATGGGATCAGTCATGCTCATATGAGTACCTTTGAGTGCACCGATATCCGCTTTCGCGAAAATCTGTTGTCTCCTGGAAACGGGCCAGGCCCCCTACCCCTACGCGTTGCGCAGAGCAAGACGCGGGAGTATACGCCAAAAGAGCCCGACTTGCGTCGGGCTCTTCGGTTTTTTGCAGAGGGAAAGCTGAACGCCTCCCCTCCCCGGCTGCGAAGCCCCCCCGTGGGGAGCCCTCGCTGGCAGGACCGGCTGGGGTTACCAGCTGGCCTTGCGCAGGCCCGGAACGTCGCCACGCATGGTGGCTTCACGCAGCTTGTTGCGACCCAGGCCGAACTTGCTGTACACGCCACGCGGGCGGCCAGACAGTTCGCAACGGTTGCGATGGCGGCTCGGCGACGAATCGCGCGGCAGCTTCGACAACTTGGTGGCGGCCTCGATCTTCTCTTCGTAGCTCGCGTCCGGGGAGGACACGATCTTCTTCAGAGCAGCACGCTTGACAGCGAACTTTTCAGCCAGCTTCTTCCGCTTGATGTCGCGGTTGACCATGGAGGTCTTTGCCATTTCGGTTTCCTCGACGAATCAGTTACGGAACGGGAACTTGAACGCTGCCAGCAGCGCCTTCGCTTCCGCGTCGGTCTTCGCAGTGGTGGTGATGGCGATATCCATACCGCGGATCGCGTCGACAGCGTCGAAGTCGATTTCCGGGAAGATGATCTGTTCCTTCACACCCATGTTGAAGTTGCCGCGACCGTCGAAGGAACGACCGGAAACACCACGGAAGTCGCGCACGCGCGGCAGCGAGATGTTGATCAGGCGGTCCAGGAACTCGTACATCTTGTGGCGACGCAGCGTGGTCTTGCAGCCGATCGGCCAACCATCACGGATCTTGAACGATGCCACCGAGATACGCGACTTGGTGACGATCGGCTTCTGGCCCGAGATCTTGGTCATGTCGCCAACGGCGTTTTCCAGGATCTTCTTGTTGGTGGCCGCTTCGCCGACACCCATGTTCAGGGTGACTTTGACCAGCTTCGGCACCTGCATGGAATTGGTGTAACCGAACTGCTTCATCAGCGCCGGCACCACTTCTTCCTTGTAAAACTTTTCGAGACGGGAAGTCATCTTCTCATTCCTCAGGCGTCGAGCGCCTCACCGCTGGAGCGGAACACACGCAGTTTGCGTCCATCCTCCAGCACCTTGAAGCCAACGCGCTCGCCCTTGCCCGAAGCCGGGTTCAGCACATTCACGTTGGAGATATGGATCGACGCTTCACGCTCGACCACGCCGCCGGCAACACCTGCCTGCGGGTTCGGCTTGGTGTGGCGCTTGACGATGTTCACGTTGGCGACGACCAGACGGTCGCCATCGACGCGGACGACTTCGCCCTGCTTACCCTTGTCCTTGCCGGCGTTGACGACAACCTGGTCGCCCTTCTTGATACGGTTAGCCATGATTATCTCCTGTCGCTCACAGCACTTCGGGAGCGAGCGAGACGATCTTCATGAACTTCTCCGAACGAAGTTCACGAGTCACCGGCCCGAAGATACGGGTCCCGATCGGCTCCTGCTTGTTGTTAAGCAGAACGGCGGCGTTGCCGTCGAAGCGGATCAGCGAGCCGTCGGCGCGACGCACACCCTTGCGGGTACGCACCACGACGGCGTCATACACTTCACCCTTCTTGACCTTGCCGCGCGGAATCGCATCCTTCACGGTGACCTTGATGATGTCGCCGATGCCGGCGTAACGGCGCTTGGAACCACCCAGCACCTTGAAGCACATCACTCGCTTGGCACCAGAATTGTCGGCGACGTCAAGGTAGCTCTGCATCTGGATCATGATTCAGACTCCTTATTCAGCCGCACGCGTGATGACTTCCACCACGCGCCAGTTCTTGGTCTTGGACATCGGAGCAATCTCGGTCACGCGGACGACATCGCCTTCCTTGCAGGCGTTGTCGGCATCGTGGGCGTGCAGCTTCGTCGAGCGCTTGATGTACTTSCCGTACAGTGCGTGCTTGACCTGACGCTCGACCAGGACGGTAACCGTCTTGTCCATCTTGTTGCTGACGACACGGCCTTCGACCGTGCGCAGCGCTTTGTTTTCAGTATTGTCGCTCATAGCGGCCATCCTTACTTCGTGCTGCCGAGCAGGGTCTTGACGCGAGCAATTTCGCGACGCACCCGGCGGATGTCGTGTGTCTTCGGCAGCTGGCCGGTGACCTGCTGCATACGGACAGAGAACTGTTCCTTACGCAGGTCGATCAGGTGGGCCTTGAGGTCGTCAGCCGACTTTTCACGGAGAGTTTTGATATCCATCAGCGCACCGTCCGGGTCACGAAAGTGGTGGTGACCGAGAGCTTGGCAGCGGCCAGGCGGAACGCCTCGCGTGCCACTTCCTCGGTAACACCCTCGATTTCATAGATCATGCGGCCGGGCTGGATCTGGGCCACCCAGTATTCCACGTTGCCCTTACCCGAACCCATTCGAACTTCGATGGGCTTCTTGGTGATGGGCTTGTCGGGGAACACTCGGATCCACATCTTGCCGCCGCGCTTCACGTAGCGGCTGATCGAACGGCGAGCCGCTTCGATCTGACGCGCGGTCAGCTGACCGTGGGCGGTTGCCTTCAGGCCGTACTCGCCAAAGCTGACAGCGTTTGCGCTCCAGCTGAGGCCTTCGTTACGGCCCTTGTGCACCTTGCGGTACTTGGTTCGCTTGGGTTGCAACATTGTCGTTACCTCGCTTCACGAGCCGGGCGCTGACGGTCACCGCGGTCGCCGCGATCATGACGATCGTTGCGCGACGGGGTGTCGTCCTGCTTTTCCTGGCCAACCTGGGAGAAATCGAAGACCTCGCCCTTGTAGATCCAGACCTTGATGCCGATGATGCCGTAGGTCGTCTTGGCTTCAGCGAAGCCATAGTCGATGTCGGCACGCAGGGTGTGCAGCGGCACGCGGCCTTCGCGGTACCACTCCGAACGGGCGATTTCTGCACCGTTGAGGCGGCCACCGACGTTGACCTTGATGCCCAGGGCACCCAGGCGCATCGCGTTGCCGACCGAGCGCTTCATTGCGCGGCGGAACATGATGCGACGCTCCAGCTGCTGCGCGATCGATTCGGCAACCAGCTGTGCGTCCAGCTCGGGCTTGCGCACTTCGGTGACGTTGATGTGCGCCGGGACGCCCATCATCTCGCTCACTTCCTTGCGCAGCTTCTCGATGTCCTCACCGCGCTTGCCGATCACCACGCCCGGACGGGCGGTGTGGATCGTCACGCGAGCGGTCTTTGCCGGACGCTCGATCAGGATCTTGCTGATGCCGGCCTGCGCCAGCTTCTTGCGCAGCATTTCGCGCACTTTCAGGTCGGCTGCCAGGTAACCAGCGAACTCGGCCTTGTTGGCGTACCACTTGGAGTTCCAGTCCTTGGAAATGCCGAGGCGGATACCAATCGGATGAACTTTATGACCCATGGTCTTTTCCTTATCCGCTTACTTGGCGGCGCCCACAACCACAGTGATGTGGCTGGTGCGCTTGAGGATGCGGGTACCGCGGCCTTTCGCCCGCGCCATGAAACGCTTCAGGGTCGGACCTTCATCTACCATGATGGTCTGAACCTTCAGCTCGTCGACGTCGGCGCCCTGGTTGTTCTCGGCATTTGCAATAGCCGACTCCACCACCTTCTTGATCAGGTGGGCAGCCTTCTTGTCCGAGAACTTCAGCAGGTTGACGGCACGCTCGGCCGGCAGACCGCGCACCTGGTCAGCGACCAGACGTGCCTTCTGCGGGGAGATGCGCGCGGTGCGCAGGATGGCTTTCGCTTCCATTGTCATCTCTCCTTACTTGCCCGACTTCTTGTCACCACCGTGACCCTTGAAGGTCCGGGTGATGGCAAATTCGCCGAGCTTGTGGCCGACCATGTTCTCGTTGACGAGAACCGGGATGTGGTTCTTGCCGTTATGCACGGCAATGGTGACGCCTACCATGTCAGGCAGGATCATCGAACGACGCGACCAGGTCTTGATCGGACGCTTGCTACCCGCAGCGGCAGCCACCTTAGCAACCAGGTGGTGATCGACAAACGGGCCCTTCTTGAGTGAACGTGCCATGGTCGATTAGCCCCTACGATCGCGGACGATGAACTGCTGAGTGCGCTTGTTATGGCGCGTCTTGTAACCCTTGGTCGGAACACCCCACGGGGTGACCGGATGCGGGTTACCCTGGCCGGCCTTCGCCTCACCACCACCGTGCGGGTGGTCAACCGGGTTCATGGCAGCACCACGAACGGTCGGGCGGACGCCGCGCCAGCGCTTGGCACCGGCCTTGCCCAGCTTTTCCAGGCTGTGCTCGTCGTTGCCGACTTCGCCGATGGTCGCGCAGCACTCAACCGGAACCTTGCGCATCTCACCCGAGCGCAGGCGCAGGGTGGCGTAGATGCCTTCACGAGCAACCAGCTGCACGGCAGCACCTGCAGCGCGAGCGATCTGAGCGCCCTTGCCCGGCTTCAGCTCGATGCAGTGGATGGTGGTACCGACCGGGATGTTGCGCAGCGGCAGGGTGTTGCCCGCCTTGATCGGAGCATCCGAACCAGCGATCACCTGATCGCCAGCCTTCAGACCCTTCGGGGCGATGATGTAGCGACGCTCGCCGTCGACGTAGCACAGCAGGGCGATGTGCGCGGTGCGGTTCGGATCGTATTCGATGCGTTCCACGCGCGCCGGGATGCCCAGCTTGTTGCGCTTGAAGTCAATCAGGCGGTAGTGCTGCTTGTGGCCACCACCGACGTGACGCACGGTGATGCGGCCGTGGTGGTTACGACCACCGGAACGGCTCTGCGACTCGACCAGCGGAGCGTGCGGAGCGCCCTTGTGCAGGTCGGGAGTAACCACGCGCACGGCCGAACGGCGACCGGGAGAAGTGGGCTTGAATTTCATCAATGGCATGGGATGTACCTCAGGCCTTGGCCGTTACATCGATCGACTGGCCGTCGGCCAGGCGAACGTACGCCTTGCGCCAATCGCCGCGGCGGCCAGCGCGGTTACGGAAGGACTTGTTCTTGCCCTTGACGTTGACCACGTTGACTGCTTCGACCTTGACGTCGAACAGCTGCTCAACCGCGGCCTTTACATCGGCCTTGGTGGCTTCGTTCGAAATTTCGAAGACGTACTGATTGGAGAGTTCCTGCAGGCGCGCGGTCTTTTCGGAGACACGCGGGGCGAGCAGCACGCTGAAGATTTTTTCGTTGCTGTTCATGCCAGCCACTCCTCGACCTTCTTGACCGCGTCAGCGGTGATGACGACCGTGTCGGCACCGACCAGCGACACCGGATCCAGGCCCTGGACGTCACGCACTTCCACGTAGGGAATGTTGCGAGCCGACAGGTACAGGTGCTCGGAGGCTTCTTCAGTGACGATCAGCGGGCGCTTGCCCACTTCCAGGCCGGCCAGCTTGGCGATCAGAGCCTTCGTGTTGGTCGCTTCGACATCGAAGGACTCCACGATGGTCAGACGGCCCTGACGGTTCAGCTCGGACAGGATCGCGCACATGGCGGCACGGTACTGCTTACGATTGACCTTCTGCTCGAAGCTGCGCGGCTTTGCCGCGAAGGTGACACCGCCGCCGACGAAGATCGGAGCCGTCAGTGCGCCATGACGCGCGCCGCCGCCCTTCTGCTTCTTCGACTTCTTGGTGGTACCTGCCACTTCGGAGCGAGTCTTCTGCGCCTTGGTGCCGGCGCGACCGGCGTTGCGGTAAGCAACGACAACCTGGTGAACCAGATCTTCGCTGAAATCGCGACCGAACACGGCGTCGGAGACCGAGACCTTGTTATTGCTACCCGTGATAACGAGTTCCATCGTCATCTCTCCTTATGCCTTGCTCGCCGGACGGACGATCACGTCGCCACCCGCCGCGCCCGGAACGGCGCCGCGAACCGCGATCAGACCGCGTTCGACGTCGACCTTGACAACTTCCAGGTTCTGGGTGCTCTGCTGCACGGCGCCCATGTGACCGGACATCTTCTTACCCGGGAACACGCGGCCGGGCGTCTGGCGCTGACCCAGCGAACCCGGCGCGCGATGCGACAGCGAGTTGCCGTGGGTAGCGTCACCCATACGGAAGTTGTAGCGCTTGATGGTGCCCTGGAAGCCCTTACCCTTGGTGACACCCTGGACGTCGACGATCTGGCCGACTTCAAAGATGTCCGCCTTGACTTCGCCACCCACGGCGAAATCGCCGAGCTGGGCGTCTTCAACGCGGAATTCCCACAGGCCACGGCCCGCTTCCACTTTCGCCTTGGCGAAGTGGCCGGCTTCCGGCTTGTTGACCAGGGCAGCGCGACGCGCACCGACGGTCACCTGCACGGCGCTGTAGCCGTCAGTTTCGACGGTCTTGATCTGCGCGATGCGGTTGGGGGTTGCTTCGATCAGGGTCACCGGAATGGAACGGCCATCTTCGGTGAACACGCGGCTCATGCCAGCCTTGCGGCCCACGAAGCCCAACGAATACTTCTTCGTCATGGTCGTAGTCCTCAGGTCAGCTTGATCTGAACGTCGACGCCGGCAGCCAGTTCGAGCTTCATCAGCGCGTCCACGGTCTTGTCATTCGGGTCAACGATATCGAGCACGCGCTTGTGCGTGCGGGTCTCGTACTGGTCACGCGCGTCCTTGTCGACGTGCGGGGAGACGAGGATGGTGTAACGCTCGATCTTGGTCGGCAGCGGGATCGGGCCACGCACTTGCGCGCCGGTCCGCTTCGCCGTCTCAACGATCTCGCTGGCCGAACGGTCGATCAGACGATGATCGAACGCTTTCAGCCGGATCCGGATCTTTTGGTCCGCCATGGCGGTAGGTTCCTTCGATAAAAGAGCGACAGACAAAGCCTCTGGGTTGCTTTGCCCCATGAAATCCCTGAATACAGACGGCCCGCATTCCCGCAGGCCGACAAGGTCAATCCGTAGACCCCAAATGCATAGGCAGACCCGTGAAACCGGCCTGCCCAGACGGAGAAGCATAATGGCACGCAAGGCAGCTGTCAACAGTCTCCTGTTGACGCCGCCTGAATGGCATTGACCCTTCCTGGTCYGGGGAACACAARGCACATCCTGTGCCTACTTTCCCGTTTGATACGCCCCGATGCCCTACCCAGGCAACATCGGGGCGCAGAGTCTAGCAGATTACTCGAGGATGTTGGCAACCACGCCAGCACCGACGGTACGGCCACCTTCRCGGATGGCGAAGCGCAGGCCGGCGTCCATGGCGACCGGRTTGATCAGGGTGACAACCATCTTCACGTTGTCGCCCGGCATCACCATCTCGACRCCTTCCGGCAGCTCGACCGCACCGGTGATGTCGGTGGTACGGAAGTAGAACTGCGGACGGTAGCCCTTGAAGAACGGGGTGTGACGGCCGCCTTCGTCCTTCGACAGYACGTACACTTCGGCGTCGAACTTGGTGTGCGGCTTGATCGAACCCGGCTTGGCCAGAACCTGGCCACGCTCGACGTCGTCACGCTTGGTGCCGCGCAGCAGCAGACCGGCGTTGTCGCCTGCCTGRCCCTGGTCCAGCAGCTTGCGGAACATTTCCACGCCGGTCACGGTGGTCTTCTGCACCGGACGGATGCCGACGATTTCGATTTCTTCGCCGACCTTGATCACGCCGCGCTCGATACGACCGGTCACCACGGTGCCGCGGCCCGAGATCGAGAACACGTCTTCGACCGGCATCAGGAACGCCTTGTCGACGTCACGCTCCGGGGTCGGGATCCAGGTGTCCAGCGCCTCGACCAGCTTGATGACGGCCGGCACGCCGATGTCGCTCTGGTCGCCTTCCAGCGCCAGACGGGCCGAACCCGAGATGATCGGGGTGTCGTCGCCCGGGAAGTCGTACTTGCTCAGCAGCTCGCGGACTTCCATTTCGACCAGTTCCAGCAGCTCGGCATCGTCAACCATGTCGGCCTTGTTCAGGAACACGACGATGTACGGCACGCCGACCTGACGCGACAGCAGGATGTGCTCGCGGGTCTGCGGCATCGGGCCGTCAGCGGCCGAGCACACCAGGATCGCGCCGTCCATCTGGGCAGCACCGGTGATCATGTTCTTGACGTAGTCAGCATGGCCCGGGCAATCGACGTGGGCGTAGTGACGAACGGTGGATTCGTAYTCGACGTGCGCGGTCGAGATCGTGATGCCACGCGCCTTTTCTTCCGGCGCAGCGTCGATCGCGGAGTAATCCTTGAACTCGCCACCAAAGCGCTCGGCACCGATCTTGGTCAGTGCGGCGGTCAGCGTGGTCTTGCCGTGGTCGACGTGACCGATGGTGCCGACATTGACGTGCGGCTTGGTGCGCTCGAACTTACCCTTGGCCATGGCTGCTTATCTCGAATTCGTCTGGTGTGGTGCTGAAGATGGTGCTCACAAAAGGAATCGAACCTTCGACCTCTTCCTTACCAAGGAAGTGCTCTACCGACTGAGCTATGTGAGCGAGTTTTGCATTATGGCATGAACTCGATAATATTCAAAGTTCATTCAATGGAGCGGGAGACGGGAATCGAACCCGCRYCATCAGCTTGGAAGGCTGRGGTTCTACCATTGAACTACTCCCGCACCGGGAATGTGCCACAACGTGAAGCTGGTGGAGGGAGGTGGATTCGAACCACCGAAGGCGTAAGCCAGCAGATTTACAGTCTGCCCCCGTTGGCCGCTTGGGTATCCCTCCTTACCACCCCATTCCGTGCCGCCGAAGCGTTGCGGTGTGTGGTGGTGAGCCCGCAATTCTGGAGATGAAGCGGGGGTCTGTCAACGCTTTTTTTCACTTTTTTTCACGCGCGTCGCAAACCCCTTGATACGCAAGGGTCTGCTCAAGGCAGCGCGATTGTCTCGTCGGCAAAGATGGCCACATGGGCAACGCCATCGGCCCCGATCCAGCCCCGATACATGCCCTGGGTGTTGAACGGCGCTGCCGCTTTCCCATCTGCAGAGAGCACGATCGCCCCGCCGTCGCCGCCCATCTGCGGAATCGCGTCGTTGATCACGCCCTTGCCCGCCTGTTCCGGCGACTGACCGAGGTAGCGCATGCGCGCGCAGATCTCATGGGCTGCCGCGGTACGGATGTAGTACTCGCCCCAACCGGTACCCGACACCGCACAACGCGCATCGGCCCAGGTGCCGGCACCGATGATCGGCGAATCGCCGACACGTCCATAGCGCTTGTTGGTCATGCCGCCAGTGGAGGTGCCTGCAGCAAGATGCCCCTGTGCATCCAGGGCGACCGCACCGACCGTGCCGAAGTGCTTTGCGGTTTCCAGGTCGGCATGCGCCTGCCCGCCCGCCTCTTCCTTCAATGCACGCTGCAGCTGCTGCCAGCGCTTGTCGGTGCGGAAGTAGGAGGGGTCGACCAGGGTCACGCCCTGCTCGGTGGCGAAGGCTTCGGCGCCCTGCCCCACCATCATCACGTGCCTGGACTTCTGCATCACCGCCTGCGCGAGGAGGATCGGGTTGCGCACGCGCTGCACGCCGGCCACTGCTCCGGCCGCCTGGGTGGCACCGTCCATCACCGCCGCGTCCAGTTCATTGCGGCCTTCGTGGGTGAACACCGCGCCCTTGCCCGCGTTGAAGGTCGGATCATCCTCGAGCACGGTGATGGCCGCGGTCACCGCCGCCAGTGCCGGATGCCCGGCTGCAAGTTCGGCATGGCCCTTCAGCAATGCCGCCTTCAGCGCAGCGCGCGCGGCCTGTTCTTCTGCCGCGGAGAGATCCTTGCGCTCCACCCCGGCACCGCCGTGGATGACCAGCAGCGGTGATGCGGTGGGTGCGGCCTGGGCCAGCAGTGGCAGGGACAACAGCGCGGACAGCGCCAGGCGCAGTTTCATGGAAGCAGATCTCCAGCAGGACAAGGATTGGATTGCACGGTAGCGTCGGGCCATGCCTGGTGGAAGGCACAGCGCGGCGGCATCCGCCGGGCATGGCCCGGCGCTACCGGATCATTGGCGGACGACTTCAATCTCGCCATCGCTGATTTCAGCCAAAGCCTGGTAGGCCGCGTCGGCCTGCAGGTCGTCCAGGCGCATGCGACTGCCGCTGGCAACCACGGTGACCGGCACCGCATGGAAGCGCAGCGGTTCGCCTTCCACCAGCCGGTCGGCATCGCGTCCGGGGCTGACCACCCAGACCTTGCCTTCGCCGTCGGCACTGTAGACCTGGGCCTGGCCGTCAGGCTCCACGCACAGGGCCGTGTCTTCGTCGACGCCGATGCCGACCATGTCCGGGTCACCACTGTCATGCGCGGCGCGGGCCACGAACACGATCAGGCGACCGAGACGGTCGCGCTTGTCGAAGTGGGTGTCGGTGACCACCCGCTGCAGGTAGGGCAACTGCAGGAAGCCGCGGTCCAGGGTCACCGCCTCGCCCATCGGGTCGGCCATGGCGCTGGCCGAATCGATGCTGCCGCCGTCCAGCGCGCCATAGGCGTAGCCGCCGAGGATGGCCAGCCCGGCGCTGGTGCCGGCAATCGGCTTGCCGGCGCGCACGTGGGCATTCAGCGCGCGATTGAGCGCGGTGCCTTTCCAGAAGCGGATGTAGCGGGACTGATCGCCGCCGGCGATGAAGATCGCATCGGCCGCAGCCACGACCCGCAGCACGGCCGGGTCATCGGCGCCGCGGCGGTTGTCGAACACCAGGGTCTGCACGGCGGTGGTGCCGCCAATCTCCCGGTACAGACGGTCCTGCAGCTCATCGGTGCCGGAGGCGCGCAGGATCAGCACACGGCCATTGCCGGCCTGGCGCAGCCACCACTGGAAGGCTTCAGGCACCCATTCGCCACCGCCCATCAGCATCATCGCGGGCGCTCGCGGGCCAGGCCGCGGTGCATCCAGATCGCCCACTTCGTAGTAGGCGAAGCCCGGGTCCATCAGTTCCTGTGCCGCCGCTGGCCATGACCAGAAGAGCGCCGACAGCAGCAAGGCGATGAGCGGGCCACGCAGCCCGTAGCGAAGGCGTCGCATTTTGATCTCCCTGAACAAAAACGACCTGCAACCGTTTTCACTCTTTGCCAGACATATCCCCAGTAGTCAAGGA
>NZ_JBFTOJ010000137.1:0-11452 GCF_056397905.1 Stenotrophomonas sp. 05L414_2 | reverse complement strand
GAACACCGCCGCCAGCACCAGGGTCAGCCCGTTCTGCCAGGCGCGTTCGAACAACGCGCCATAGTCGGCCCGCCAATGTCCGGCATGCAGGCGGAACTGCCACCACGGCAGGGCAATGAACGTGGCAACGGCCAGGCAGATCGAGAGCGGAACCTGCAGCACGGCCGCATACAGCGCGGTTTCTCCGCTCAGGTTCCAGGCGGTCCAAGCGGCCAGGGCGAGGACCAGCAACGAGGCCAACCCGGCGTGCAGCCACAGGCGCCAGGCCTTCAGATCGACCAGCGTCAAGGCCACTGCGGTGGGCACGGTCAATACCCAGGCATACCAGCAGTAGCGCCAGCCGATGTCCCGGAACGGCCATTGATCCGCCAGTTCCTGGGCCGCGAAAAGCATCAGCCCCTGCAGCAGTGCGATCAACACGATCATGCTGCGGGTGGGCCATGACAGCGTTGCATCCTGCTGCATCGGGTCGTCCTCCTTGCAAGAGCGCCATCCTAGCCCATCCCTTCGCGCCCGCATCYGGTCGCAGCGGTTAGAATGGCGCCCATGCCAGTAATGCCGACTTCCCTCGCCAATCACCTGCTCGTGGCGCTGCCGTCGCTGATCGACGCCACCTTCGCCCGCACCGTCGCGCTGATCTGCCAGCACGACGAGAACGGGGCAATGGGGGTGCTGGTCAACCAGCCGTCCGAGTACACCCTGGGCGAGGTGCTTGCGCAGATGGAGATCGCTACCGGCGATGGCGTCCTGCAGGCGCGTCCGGTGCTCAATGGCGGACCGGTGCATCCCGAGCGTGGCTTCGTCATCCATGACGACGCGCGCGCGTGGGATTCCAGCCTCGTCGTCGGTGAGGGCCTGTACCTGACCACCTCGCGTGACATCCTTGAGGCGATGGCGCGTGGCGAAGGCCCGGCCAATGCCGTGGTCACCCTGGGCTGCGCGGGCTGGAGTGCCGGCCAGCTGGAAAGCGAACTGTCCGAAAACAGCTGGCTGACCGTGCCGGCCGATGCCGAACTGGTGTTCCAGCTGCCGCTGGAACAGCGCTGGCAGGGCGCCGCGTCGCGCATTGGCGTCGATCTGTTCCGGCTGACCGATTACAGCGGCCATGTCTGAGCCGGCCCTCATCCGTCGCGATGGCACCGTACTCGGTTTCGATGTCGGCTCGCGCCGGATCGGCGTGGCGATCGGCAGTGCCTTCGCCGCGCATGCGCGTGCGGTGGCCGTGGTCGATGTGCACGGCAATGGCCCCGACTGGGCGGCGATCGAACGCCTGCTCAAGGAATGGAAGCCCGATGGCCTGGTGGTTGGCGATCCGCTGACCCTGGACGGCCAGGACCAGCCCAACCGCAAGCGCGCGCAGGGCTTTGCCCGCCAGCTGCGGGAACGTTTCAAGCTGCCGGTGGTGATGATCGACGAGCGTTCCAGCTCGGTCGAGGCCGCCCGCCGCTTCGCCGTCGAGCGCGCCGAAGGGCGCAAGCGTCGCCGCGACGCGGCTGCGCTCGATGCCGTGGCTGCGGCGGTGATCATCGACCGCTGGTTGTCGTCGCCGGACGACGCCATTCCCATTCCCTGACGATACGAACCCCGCCATGACCGCCCAGCAACTCGATGACTCCGGCCGCCTGCGCCACCTGTTGACGCTTGAAGGTCTTCCCCGCGACACCCTGGTGCAACTGCTCGACCGCGCTGGCCAGATCCGCGATGCCGCGGTCGGCCGTGTCGGTAACAAGCGCCACGTGCTGGGCGGATCGGCGGTGTGCACGTTGTTCTTCGAACCCTCCACCCGTACCCGCAGCTCGTTCCATCTGGCGGCGCAGCGGCTGGGTGCGGACGTGCTGAACTTCGACGCCTCCACCTCGTCCACGCGCAAGGGCGAAACCGCCTGCGACACGCTGAAGAACCTGGAAGCGATGGGCGTGCGCGGTTTCGTGGTGCGCCACCCCGATGACGGCGCCGTGGCGGCGCTGGCTGCGGTGGCGGGCGAGGGCACCGCGCTGGTCAATGCCGGCGACGGCCGCAGCTCGCACCCGACCCAGGGCCTGCTGGACATGCTGACCCTGCGCCAGGCCAAGGGCCCGGACTTCTCGAAGATGAAGGTGGTGATCGTCGGTGACGTCAAGCACTCGCGCGTGGCCCGCACCGACCTGCATGCCCTGCGCACGCTGGGCGTGGGCGAGATCCGCGTATGCGGCCCGCAGTCGCTGCTGCCTGACGACGACACCCTCAAGGGCTGCGTGGTCGGTGATGATTTCGACGCGATGCTGGAAGGCGTCGACGCGCTGATGATGTTGCGCCTGCAGCGCGAGCGCATGGAAGAAGGCCTGGTGCCGTCGCTGGAGCAGTACCACGCACAGTACGGCCTGAACACCGCACGCCTGGCCCGCGCCGGCAAGGATGCCGCCGTGCTGCACCCGGGGCCGATCAACCGCGGCGTGGAAGTGACCGATGAAGTGGCCGACGGCCCGCAGTCGTGGGTGCTGCGCCAGGTCGCCAACGGCGTCGCCGTACGCATGGCCGTGCTGGAAACCCTGCTGGGTTGATTGCCTCCGATTGCTGCGTTGGTGCGTGCCAACCTGGGTTGGCACGTGCACTGCTTTGGTAGATGCCAACCTTGGTTGGCACTATCCGTCCGTGCTGAATGCCTCCGGTCGATCACCCAAGGCCTCGAGCTCCCACTCGCACCATGCGTGCCGATACTGCCCCAACTGCGTCGTCAGACCCGCCCTGATCGGATTGCCCATCAGGTACATCGCATGCCGGTACAACGATTCGTCCGAGCGGATCGCATGATCGTGGTAGCAGGCCTGCCAGAAGCGCCCGCCCCTTCCCAACAACCGGTTTGCCTGCTGCGCCGTGCGCGATTTGAAGCGCTTCATGACGGTTTCCAGTGTTCCCGCACGTAGTTCGAGCAGCCAGTGGATGTGATCGGGCATGACCACGTAGGCGATCGAGCGGGTGAAGCCTTCCTGATCCAGCCTCTGGAATTCCTGGATTGCCAGGGCTGCGGCAGCGTCGTTGGCGAACAGGGGCGCACGACGATCCACGACGGTAGTCAGGATGTAGCTGAGACCGATGCTGGAGCGACGGCCGAGCAGGAGGCGGACGTTTTGCATGCCGCAAGCTTGGGCGGACACGCTTGCGACGGACATCGGGGAATGGCTTGATCTTGGGTAGGCTGGTGCCAACCAAGGTTGGCATCTACCAGAAGGGGGCCAACCAAGGTTGGCCTCTACCGGAGCAAGCGCTCAGCGCTTCTGGGCGAACAGCCACGCCCACATCGCCGCGTCGGCGTAGGTGGCATCCCAGGCATTGTGGTTGCCCTCCGCGTACTCGGTATAGCGCACGTCGCGCGCGCCGGCGGTCTGGAACGCTGCATGCAGCCGGCGATCATCATCCGGTGGCACCACGTCATCCAGCGCGCCGTGGAAGATCCAGATCGGGGTGCGCTGCAACCGTTGCGCGATCACCGCATAGGGATCCGCTTCGTTCGCCACCTGCTCGACGAACAGGGTAGGGCGTACCGCACGTGGTGCCAGCACCGCACCGCACACCGGCACGATCGCGGCAAAGCGCTTCGGATCGTCCAGCGCGATGTTCCAGCTGCCATAGCCGCCCATCGACATTCCGGTCAGGTACTGCCTTGCCGGGTCAGCGCCGAACTCGGCGATCGTGGCGTCCAGTGCCGCAATCGCCACGCGGTTGTTGCGGCCGCTCCATTCCTCGTCGCCGGGAACCTGCGGAAACACCGCCAGCGCGGGGAAGTCGGCCGCGTGCCGACGCAGGTACGGGCCCAGGCCTGCGTGGGTCTGCTTCACGCCATCGCCGCCGCGCTCGCCGGAGCCGTGCAGGAACAGCACCACCGGCAGCGGACCAGCCGCGCGCGCGGCAGCGGCCGGTATGAACACCTGGTAGTAGGCGGTGTCGCCGTCCACCTTCACCGCACGTGCCTCGAAGTGGCCGCGGGCACCGGGCGGCGTACTGGCACACCCGGTCAACATCAGCAGGGCCAGCAGCGGCAGCCAGCGCAGAAGCGATCGAAGCATTGCGGTTCCCATGAGGGCGATGTCGCCTCGATGGTAGTGCGCCGCGACCGGCCCGGCATCGTGCGCCGCATCACTGCGGGCGCGGGAAGCTGGCGATGATCTCCAGCTGCTCCTGTGCTTCGGCATTGCCGCCTGCGGCTGCGGCCTGCACCTGCGCCATGTCCGGGTGCAGCACCACCAGCAACGGGTTGTCGCACACCGGGCACACATACTCGGTGGCGTCCTCGTCCAGTTCCATCACCATTGCCCGCGAACTGCCTTTCCACTCGCAGGCGGCACAGGTGTGAAGCTGGTCGCGCCAACCCGGCGCAAAGTAGTTTTCGATCGTCGTTGCCATGGCAGTTCCAGTCAGTGCAGCAGGACCATGGTGGCCAGGCCGAGGAAAGTAAAGAAGCCCATCGAGTCGGTCACCGCTGTCAGGAAGATGCCGCTGGCCAGCGCCGGATCGAAGCCGAAGCGCTTCAGGCCCAGGGGCACCAGCACGCCGGCCAGTGCCGCGAACAACAGGTTGCAGGTCAGCGCGATGGCGATCACGGCCGAGAGTCCGGGCGAGTGGAACCAGGCGAGCACGATCAGGCCCAGCACCGAACCGAGCACCACGCCATTGAGCAGGGCCACCCGCACTTCCTTCCACAGCAGCGTGCGTGCGTTGGAACTGCCGACCTGGCCCAGTGCCAGGCCGCGCACCATCAGTGCCAGCACCTGGGTGCCGGCGTTGCCGCCGAGTCCGGCGACGATCGGCATCAACACCGCCAAGGCGACCAGCTTGTCGATGGTGCCCTCGAAGTGGCCGACCACGCTGGAGGCCAGGAAGGCTGTGCACAGATTCACCGACAGCCACATCAAGCGGCGGCGCATCGCGCGCCAGACCGGGCTGAACAGGTCCTCGTCCTCGTCCAGGCCGGCGGCGCCCAGCGCCTGGTGCTCGGCCTGGCCACGGATGATGTCGACCACGTCATCGATGGTGATGCGGCCGATCAGGATGTTGTTGTCATCCACCACCGGCGCGGAGATCCAGTCATGGTCGGAGAACTGCCGCGCCACTTCCTGGTCGCTCTCGCCGACATCGATGGCAGGCTGCTCATCGTCGATCAGGCGGTTGATCGGGGTGGTGTCTTCGTGGGTCACCAGCGAGGCCAGCGACACCCGGCCCAGGTACTGGTGGCGGCGGCTGACCACGAACAGGTGATCGGTGTGGTCCGGCAGTTCGCCGCGCAGGCGCAGGTAGCGCAGCACCACATCGACGTTGACGTCGGCGCGTACCGTCACCACGTCCGGGTTCATCAGGCGGCCGGCGCTGTCCTCGGGGTAGGACAGCACCTGCTCCAGGCGCTCGCGGTTCTCGCGGTCCATCGACTTGAGGACTTCGTCGATGACCGTGTCCGGCAGGTCTTCGACCAGATCGGCCAGATCGTCGATGTCGAGGTCTTCGACCGCGGCGATGATTTCGTCCGGGTCCATGTCCGCGAGCAGGCTTTCGCGCACGTCGTCGCCGACGTGGACCAGCACCTCGCCATCGTCTTCCGGATCGACCAGGCCCCAGACGATCTCACGCTTGCCCGGCGGCAACGATTCGAGCAGGTTGCCGATCTCGGCCGGCGCCAGGGTATTGACCAGACGGCGTACCGGGCCCAGCCGACCGCTGTCCAGTGCATCGGACAGCATCCGCAACTGGCGCGCAGTCTTGTCGTGGCGTACGGCCTCAGCCATCGCAGCTCCCGCGGGATAAGAAAAGCCGCGATCCCAGCAAGGATGCGGCAACAGGGGTGTTCAGCGTGTCATTATCGCAAGGGGATGTTTCAGCGCATACCCCGCTGGCCACAGGCCACTGGGGTCCACGCATGCCACCTCATCCCCCGCCTGTCGGCGCGCTCCTTGAACAACAAGGGGCTGCTGCTCCAGATCGAATCCGCCGGGCATGGCCCGGCGCTACCAAAGGTGACACGCGGCGGTAGCGCCGGGCCGTGCCCGGCGAGCGCGTAGCGCGGGGGTCAGGACGCGTCCGCCACAAGCGCCAGCCAGCGCTCGATGCCGCGGCGGTCACGCATGCCCAGCAGCTTCGGTGCGCGGGCGCGCAGGGCTCCCAGATCGGCATCACGGACAGCACGACGTACTTCCAGCAGGGTGCCCKGGTGCAGGCTGAACTCGGTCAGGCCCAGTGCCAGCAGCAGCGGGGTCATCCGTGCGTCGCCCGCGATTTCGCCGCATACCGCCACCGGAATGCGATGGCGTGCGCCGGTCTCGATCACCATCTGCAGCAGGCGCAGCACGGCCGGATGCAGCGGCGAATACAGTTCGCCCAGGGCTTCGTTGTTGCGGTCGGCGGCCAGCAGGTACTGCACCAGATCGTTGGTGCCGATCGACAGGAAGTCGACCAGATCGATGAAGCTCTCCAGCGCCAGCGCGGCGGCGGGTACTTCGATCATCGCGCCCAGTGGCACATGCTCGGCCACCATGTGGCCCTCGGCGCGCAGCTGCTCGCCCAGTTTCAGCATGCGCCGGCGCACCGCCAGCAGTTCGTCGCGGGTGCTGACCATGGGCACCAGCACGCGCAGCTTGCCGTAGGCCGAGGCACGCAGGATCGCGCGCATCTGGGTGTCGGCCACCTTGGGCCGCGCCAGCGACAGGCGCACGCCGCGCAGGCCCAGCGCCGGGTTTTCCTCGTTGCTCAGGGTCAGGCCGGTGCGGTCGGCCTTGTCTGCACCCAGGTCGAGGGTGCGGATGGTCACCGGCCGGCCACTCATGCCCAGCGCCGCATCGCGGTAGGTCTGGAACTGTTCTTCTTCGTCCGGCAGCTCGTTGCGCTGCAGGAACAGGAATTCGGTGCGGTACAGGCCCAGGCCGTGGGCGCCCAGCGCATGCGCCTGGGTCACATCTTCCAGCGATTCGGCGTTGGCCAGCAGTGCGATGTCGACCTGGTCGCGGGTACGGCTGGGCTTGCTGCGCAGGCGGCCGAGCTCGCGCTGCTCGCGTGCGTGCTCCTTCAGGCGCGCCCGGTAATCACGCAGGTTATCGGCCTGCGGGTTGACGGTGATGCTGCCGTCGGCGCCATCGATGATCAGCACGTCGCCGTCGATCACCTTGTTCAGCAGCTGCGGCACGCTGACGATCAACGGCAGGTGCAGGCTGCGGGCAAGGATCGCACTGTGCGAAAGCGCGCTGCCAGCGCTGGTGACGATACCGACCACACCGTGCGATTGCAGCTGGGCCAGCTCGGAAGGGGCGATGTTGTCGCAGACCAGGATTTCGCCGGCCAGGCCCWTCACCGCTGCGGGCCGTTCCGGCTGCAGGAACGCGTGGATGCGCCCGATCACATGGTCGAGATCGTCCATGCGGCTCTTCAGGTAGGCATCGTCCATGCCGTCGAAGACTTTGGCCAGGCGGTCGCGCTGCAGGCGCAGCGCGTAGCCGGCACTGTAGGGACCACTGCGGATCAGTTCGTCCAGGCCGAACAGCAGTTCGGGATCGTCCAGCAGCAGTGCATGCAGGTCGAGGAACTCGCCAACTTCCTGGTTCAGCGCGCCATGCAGGCGCTGGCGCAGCTCGTGCATCTCCGTGCGCGCCGCGTCCACGGCGCGATGCAGGCGTGCCAGCTCGGATTCAACCTGGGAGGGGGCGACGCGCTGTTCGGCTACTTCCAGTGCATGCGGCAGGCGCACGCGGGCGCGGCCCATTGCCGTGCCGCGGGCGGCGCCGTGGCCGGCCAGCAGCTGTACCGGCCGTTGGCCGGTAGGGGTTTGGCCGGCGCGCGCGCGCGGCACGCTCAGTTGTCCTCGTCGAAGCGACGCTCGAACAGGTCGACCACCGCATCCATCGCGGCGACTTCGTCTTCGCCGTTGATGCGGATGGTGACCGGCGTGCCTTGCCCGGCCGCCAGCAGCATCACGCCCATGATGCTCTTGGCGTTGATCTCACGGCCCTTGGCGGCCATGGTCACGTTGCAGCGGAACGGCGCCAGGGTCTGCACCAGCTTGGCGGTGGCCCGGGCATGCAGGCCCAGGCGGTTGCTCACAGTGAGTTCTCGTTCAAGCATCGTCGACTATCGCTCCATTACGGGTGCCCGCCGCCGCAGTGGCGGGCAGTTGATCCAGTCCCTGTTCCGGATAATTCATCACCCGCAGCAACATCGGCAGACTCAGCGCCGACACCCGGCGAACCGGGGTCCCCAACCGGGCCAGCTGCCCGGCAAGGTTGGCAGGGCTGGCGCCGTACAGGTCGGTCAGGATCAGCACGCCATCGCCCCCATCGACCCGCCGCAGAGCGGCCGAGGCGAGCGGGAGCAGAGCATCCAGGTCTGCGTCGAACGGTACTTCGAAAGCTTCGGTCTTCAGCGGCAACTGCCGCAGAAGCCGGGTCGCCACGTCGAGCAGGGCGATCCCGACCCCAGGATGTGTTACGAGGAGAATGCCACAGGTCATTACTGCACGTTAACAGGTCAAGGTGAATTGGCGATAGCAGCAGGAGAGGGGCACTGTGTCCCGTATTCAGCGTTGTTCGGGTCAGAGCCCTTTTTCGTTGAAAAAGGGATCCGACTCCATCCGTTTTTTCGATGCCTGACAGAGATTCATCCACGCATGGCGTGGATCTACCGTGTCGACCAAGGTCGACACCTACCCACAGTGCAACTCCGACCCGCCGCGATCTGTCAGAGGCGGGGCGGTGTGGGGGTGCAGGACCGTTGGCGCCATGGATGGCGCCATCGAGCCCCCAAGGATGGGTTTACGGCGTGTCCTGCGCGCCCACACCGCCTCGCCATCCAAGGGAATCCGATGTTGCTGTTGCTTCGGCTGTTGCTGTTGACGTTGCCGTGGTTTCTGCGGGTGCCGGGCGCAGCCCGGCCGACCCCCTCAATCCTGTTCGCGGTGGTACGTCGCCACGTCTTCCCAGCCCATCTCACGCGCATGGCGGGCCAGGCGTTCGGCCAGGAACACCGAGCGGTGCTTGCCGCCGGTGCAACCGAAGGCCACCGTCACATAGCTGCGGGTGCCATCGCCCAGCTTGGGCAGCCAGGTATCCAGGAAATCCATCAGCTGCGCCAGGTAGCGCTGCACATCCGGCTGCGCTTCCAGGTAGTCGCGCACGCCGGGTTCGCGGCCGCTCAACGCACGCAGTTCCGGATCCCAATGCGGGTTGGGCAGCACGCGCGCGTCGAACACGAAGTCGGCCTCGGCCGGTACGCCACGCTTGTAGGCGAACGATTCGAACAGCAGCGACAGGCGGCTGGCATGGCCCATCGCAAATTCAGTGATGATCCGGCGCCGCAGCTGGTGCACGTTCAACGCACTGGTATCGATCACCGCATCGGCTTCGCGGCGCAGCGGCGCGATCAGCTCGCGCTCACGGGCAATCGCTTCGGGCAGCGACAGGCCCAGCTGGCTCAGCGGGTGCCGGCGGCGGGTGTCGGCGTAGCGCTTGAGCACCGTTTCATCGCTGGCCTCGAAAAACAGCACCTTGGCGTCGACGCCGGCATCGGTGGCCAGCTGCCGCCAGCTGGACAACTGGGTCAGGTCGCTCTGCCCACGCACGTCGATGCCCACCGCCAACCGGCGCGATGCCGCGCCGTCATGGTGGCTCAGCACATTGCGCACGAAATCCGGCAGCAGCTGGATCGGCAGGTTGTCCGAACAGTAGTAGTCCTGGTCCTCGAAGGTCTTCAGGGCGACGGATTTACCCGAGCCGGACAGGCCACTGACGATGATCAGGGTCGGGGCGGTGGGAATGACGGTGCTCATGGACGGGCTCTTCGAAGGACAGGGAGGTCAGGGCGTTCGCCGTTCCAGCAGGTTGCTGTGGCGGGCGATGAACATCGCCGCCGGGTCGATACCCTTGGTACGCAGAATGTGCAGGCGGGTGGCCGCCTCGGTCAGGACGGCCAGGTTGCGGCCGGGCATCACCGGCAGGGTGATCAGCGGCACGTCCAGGTCCAGCACGTGGCGCGTGCCCGAGTCGCCGGTCAGGCGCTCGTAACCATGGGGGGTGGGCTCGGTCATCGGCTTGGTCAGGTGGACGATCAGCCGAAGGTACTTGTTCTTCTTTACAGCGGTGTCGCCAAACATCTCGCGCACGTTCAGCACGCCCAGGCCGCGCACTTCCAGCAGGTCCTGCAGCAGTTCCGGGCAGGTGCCATCGAGCACGTCGGGGGCGATCTGGGTGAACTCGGGGGCGTCGTCGGCCACCAGGCGGTGACCGCGGCTGAGCAGTTCCAGGGCCAGCTCGCTCTTGCCTGATCCCGCTTCACCGGTGATCAGCACGCCGATGGAGTAGATCTCCATGAACACGCCATGCAGGATTACCCGCGGCGCCAGCGTCCGGGCCAGGTGGTAGGACAGATGGTTGAGCAGTTCGTGGCCGCGCTTGGGTGACAACCACAGCGGCGTGCCGGATTCATCGGCGGCCGCGCGCAGGTCTTCCGGGCACGGCTGGTTGCGGGTCAGCACCAGCGCCAGCGGATGCGACTGCATGATCTTTTCGATGGTTTCCCAGCGCTGGCGTGGTTCCAGCGCGTCCAGCCAGGACAGTTCCTCGGTACCGAGGATCTGCACCTTGTTGGGATAGATCGCATTGAGATAGCCGGCCAGCGAAGGGCGTCGCGAGACCGTATTGCCGGCCTCCAGCTCACGCTTCTCGCCGGATTTGCCCGCTGCCCAGCGCAGGYCGAGCCGCTCTCGCTGCTGTTCGAACAGTTCGCGGGCAGTGATGCTGGTATTCATGCGGCGCTCGCCGGTGGGGTCAGGTCCAGGGCCTGGCGCAGTTCCCGTGCATCACCGGCCTCGCGCAGCGCCTGGCGGATGCAGGGCGCGGAAAACAGCTCGGCCAGCTCGGACAGCAGCATCAGGTGTTGATGGGTGTAGTGGGCGGGAACGGCCATGGCGAACACCAGGTCCACCGGCTCGTCACCACCGAAATCGACCGGGGTCTGCAGACGCAGCAGCGCGCCACGGGGGCGATCCAGGGTCGGCGCACGACCATGCGGGATGGCGATGCCGTAGCCGATCGCGGTACTGCCCAACGCCTCGCGCTGGCACAGGTTGAGATAGATCTGTTCGGCGTTGGCCTGGCGGCAGGCCAGCAATCCGGCCGCGGCCTGCAGGACGCTGTCGCGGTCGGTGGCCGTGCAGAGCTGGGTCTGCACGGCCGCCAGGAGGTCAGTCAGGGGCATGTCTGCGGGGAGCGGTGGCGATCAGCCACCATTGTCGCCCACCGGCAGCGGTGCGTGCTGCTGTTTTTTCTCCTTGTGCTTGATCACCAGGCGGTCAAGCTTGTCCGCCAGCAGGTCGATCGCCGCATACATGGTCTGCGCATTGGCTTCAGCGTGCAGGGTCTGACCCGGAATATTGAGGCTGGCATCGACGTGGTGTTCAGTCTTCTGCAGCTTGAGCGTCACCCGCGCTTCGCAGTGCTGGTCGAAG
>NZ_JBFTOJ010000136.1:0-11454 GCF_056397905.1 Stenotrophomonas sp. 05L414_2 | reverse complement strand
TCCTCCTTGAACCTGGCCCGGGACTCGTGGAACAGGGTCACCCACTTGGCGCCAAGGTCGCGCCCGGCGAACTTCGTGGGGTCGTGGCTCTCGGCCTGTTGGCGACTGATCTCCGTGTTGAACTGCGTTCTGACGGCCTCAACCACCTGAGAAGGCGTGTCGAAGCAGGCCAGAGACTGGACGATGAAGGCTTTGATGTCGGAACTCAGCGCTGCCATTGCGGCTCACCTGTCATAAGGGGTCGCAGATCAGGAGGCGCGCTGGAGGCACGTCCCACAGGCGTGAGCCACGTCCGCAACGGCCACTTCGGGCTTGCTGCTGGCGGCTTCCACCATCTGCTGTACTTGGGCACTTGGGCCATACCGACGGACGACGCCCACGAACTCCTCAACGTCGTGGCCGCGCATCTCCAGCGCTGGCAGGCCGTCCTTGCCGAACTTGGGCGCCCCGTACGAATCCTTGGCCTGGGCGATGTGGTACAGCTCGTGTTCGATCAGGGCGCAGAACTCGGCGTCGCTGCACTGGCTGCAGTAGTCGGCCGCCAAGGTGATGACGAACGACGGCACCCGGCCGAACCAGTCGACCATCTGCCGTTCCATCCGGCCACGCTTCCAGCCTCCGGCCATGAACATGACCTGCTCGGCCTGGCCGATGACCGCCTTGCCCTGCTTGGTGAAGGCCGTTTCGGCCCACAGCACGCCTATGTCGGCGTCCTGCAGGTGGTAGTGATCCGGGTTGGTCAGCGCGCCATCCTCGGACAGGATCTGCTCGCATACCCACGCCCATACCGCCTCGGACGGGACGAACCGCGCCCACGGGTGTTCGAAGTCCACCGACAGCAACTCCCCTGGCGGCATTGGCCTGTTGACCGTGCTGGCCTTGGGCTGCTTACCCGCCATTGGCAGCCTCTGCGACCCTCAGCCGCTCCAACACCTTGGGCAGGCGCTGGATCAGATCCTCGACCACGGCAATGTCATCTGCAAGGAATGCGTCGCGGGCGGCCTTCTCTGCCGCTTCCCGCTCCATCTGCTCTCCGACAGTCTTGGCGATGTACCGCACTCCAGCGATGATCTGCCGATCACGTGCAGGGCTGAAACCAGTCCAGCGACGGATTACCTCGTCCACATCTCCACCAGCGCGAACACAATCGGCAGCGTCCTTGGTCAGGCGCTCTTTCTCGGCATTGGTGAGCAGGTCATCCACGATCCACCTCCGCCTGCAACCGCACCTGCCCCTGCCGGGTGATGCCGAAGCGCTCGCCCTGCTCCTGCGCGTAGCCGTGGCTCACCAGCGAGTCCAGCAGCGAGTCGCCGCCGCGGTGGTGGTCGCGCCACTCCTGGCGGGTCAGGCTGAACTGGGCGGCCAGGTGCTGCAGGCCCTGCGTGATCGGGTCCAGAGTCACGGCAGGGCCTCCTCGGTCCCACGGGCGATGAGTGGCACGGATCGGGGTTGCAGCCCCTCTCCGCCGCCGCAACGCGGCAACCCGTTCCCTCGGTGCTGGCTGTTGCCCACCTGCCAGCTGGGGCTACCGATTTCTCCCTCGGTAGACGGGCGCATGTAAGCGGTCACGCGGCACGCTCGGGCAGGCCGAACAGGTCCAGCTGCACAGGCATGGCGCGTTTCGGCGCCGGCGCGGTGGCGATGCCCAAGTGCTCGAAGATGTCCTCCAGCACGTTCGCTGCGGCCTCGGCCGTCACGCGCGGGAACCGGTACATGCCCACCAACCACGGCCAGTACGGAGAGCGCTCGCCCTTGCGGGCCATCTCCACGGCCACCGGCTTGTCCTCTTGCAAGACGAACGCCTGCGAGGTCTCCGGGTTGATGAGCAGGTAGCTGGCTACCGTGCATGCGCGTTGGTTCTCTGCGATTCGTGGAAGGATCAGTTCAAGGGCGCTCGCCGGGTTGATCGGGTCGACCACGCAAACCGCGCGTGGCTTCCAGACCTGCCGGAACGGAACACCCTCAGTTGTACCGGTGCGGCGCGGAGCATCAACGGACGCGGCCATCTTTCGACCTCCGGTGCGGGGTTGGGTTACCTGGCTCATTGGCTTGCCTTCCTGCGGTTGATCTCGCGGCGCATCAGCTGCGCCTCGGTCTTGAACGCGCGGGCCTCGTGTAGCACCTCGCGCATGTCGTAGCCCTTCCGGTGCAGGCTGAAGATCTCGGCGGCCAGAGCGTGGTCGAGGCGTGCAACCACCTCCAGCTCCGGCGTGGTGTACTGGCTGAAGGTCGGGCTCACGCTGCCCTCCTCGACTCGGGCGTTATGCCCGCCACGGTGACGGCCACACCCAGCGCAGCCCACGCGTGCGACTTGACGCCATAGGTTGCCCCCGGGGCCTTCTTGGTTCCTTGCGGGCCAAGCAGGTCCAGCAGCGCCTGACGGATGTTGGCGTCCTTGGCCTTGGTGCTGCCGCACAAGTGCAGCTTGACGTCTCGGCGATAGACCAGCCTCACGGCGTCCGGGTGCCGCCACACCTGCTGGAAGCGCCCGACCCACACGCAAGTCTCGAATACCTCCCGGCCTACGGCCATGCCGTAGCTGGCGATCATCTCAATTGCCAGCTGGTCCTCGCTGTAGCGGTTCCAGCCGGCCACTATGGCCAGCAGCTCATGGTTCGGAATCACACCAGATTCCAGAACACTGCCGCCCTGTAGCAGGCACCACCCGCTTTCCTCGGTGCCGGGATCGATGGCCATGATCCTCATGCCGCACTCCTCTGACCCAGCCGCTGCAGAGTCACGTTCAGGGCGRCCAGCTCGTCCATCTTCATGATGGTCCACATGCGTTTCTGCCCGTGGATCCCATTGAAGCTGCCCTGGTGGCAGTCCTTGCAGAGCGCCACGGTGGTGTAGTGCTGGCCCTGGTTGATGTGGTGGGCGTCGGACGGTGCCGGCGCATCGCACACACTGCAGGGCAGATGCTTCACGGCCTCCAGGTGCGCGCGCTCGGCCGCGGTGAAGGCCTTGGCGTTCTTGGTCCTCATCGACGACGCTCCCCGTGCCGTTTCGTGGCCGCGCATCGGTCGAGAGCAACGATTACGCCCAACCTGATCCGGGCAACGTCTTTCGAACGGCAAAGGAAGCAGAGCTGCGCCAGAACGTAGTCCAGTGAGCTGCCCATCACGCAACCCTCCTGCTTGGCGGCGCGAACTGCGCCAGTTTTTCCACTGAGCTGTCCGACCAGCGCACCCGGTCCGAGAACTCGGCGTGGATGAAGGTCAGGAAGTCGCCCATCTTTCGGCGGCTGTACTTGCTGGTCTGGGCGCCGAGCATCACCACGCCGCCGCGCAGGCCGGGGGCCCATTCGGTCTCCTCCTCGAACGCAGCGGTCAGCACGTCCTTCCAGTCGTAGGGCGTGGCCTGCCTGGTGCTGCCGTCGCGGCGGGTGATCACCAGCGGCACCTGCTTGGCGATGTCGCTCAGCGCCGGCCACATCGCCGCGTTCTGGTCGAGCGTCCGCTTCGGCTCGTCCAGGGTGATCTGTACCGGGCCGCCCTTGATCCAGTCGTTGATGCCGCTCACGACGTTGGACAGCACCTGCGGCCAGTTCCGGTTCCCCTGCGGGTCGATCAGGAAGGTGCGCTTCATGCCTTCTTCCTCCAGCGCATGCAGCGGTTGCAGTAGACGTTGCCGCCACCGCAGTGACTGCACTTCGGCTCCTCAAAGTGGAACTCGGTGCAGTCGCCGCAGAAGTCGGTCCAGCACCACACCAGCCAGTACCAAGTCCCCTCGACGCAGCGGGGGAACCAGAGGAACTGGCGCTTGTACTCAGGCCGAGGCGATCCCCACTTCATCCCTCCACCTCCGGCGGAGCGGGCAGCGGCTGCCAGTGGGTGGGCGCTTCGGTAATCGAAGTACCGCCGCCGACAGTTCTCCACTCGCCCTCGTAGCGGCTATCCCAGAAAACCATGTACTGGTTCTGGCGTTCCGGGCACCACACCAAGATCGAGCGCGTCGTCTTCGGCGCCGACTCAATCGGCTGCCACTGCGGGGCGCGGGTTGCGTGGCCATAGCCCGTGTCGAACCCGAAGCGAATCAGCTGCCCGATAACCCGCAGCTCAAACTCGTAGCTCTCCAAGTCTTCGCCGTCGCGGACGTTACCGGCCTCCTGATGGTGGCCCCACTCATTGAGGCAGCTGGCCAGCAGTTCGCGGGCCTTCAATTCGATCTCGCTCATTCGTCACCTCCTTGGCGCCCACGGCGGCTACCGAGTCGCGGCGCAAGCTGGCGCGTCGGCTTCCTCGGTTCGGGCGGGGCTTCGTTGAACTCGTAGGCGGGGCCGTCCCAATCGACGGCGCGCTGGTACTGGTACTGGTTGCGCAGGGCAACGACGGTGCCGGTCTGGATGTTTCGGCCCTTGCCAACGATCACCTCGACCAGGCCCGGCCGGTCGTTCGGGTTGTAGACGTCGGGGCGGTGCACGAACAGGATCACGTCCGCCACTTCCTCGATGCCGCCGGAGCCGCGGATGTGCTTCACCTCGGGGCGCTTTGCCTCGGCGCCGGCGCGGTTGAGCTGCGCAAGCACCACCACCGGGCACTTCAGGAACTTGGCCAAGCCCTTCAGGTCGCGCAGTGCCTGCCCACGCTCCAGTGCCTCGTCCTGCTTCCCAGGTAGCGTCATCTCGTGCAGGTGATCCAGCACCACCAAACGCAGCGGCTTGCGAGCGTGCGCGCGTTTGGCGCGGGCCACGATCTGCGGTGCGCTCAGCTGCGGGTCGTCGTCCAGCAGAATTGAGGCGCCCATCATGTCGCTGATGGCGGCAGTGGCGCGGGACCAGTACAGGTCGGCGTCCTCGTTCCCGTCCGAGCCCTCCTGCCCGATGATCCACTGCAGCGGGATCTCGCCCAGCGCGGCGACGTCGCGGGCGGCCACGTCGGTGTCGTTCATCTCCATGGAGAACACCGCCACCGCATCGCCGCGCAGGCCGGTGAACCTGGCCAGCTGGAACCCGAGCAGCGACTTGCCCATGTTGGAGCGCGCCGCCAGCACGATGACCTGGCCGTCCTGCAGACCGCCGATTGCCTTGTTCACGTCGGCCCACGGCGTGGGCATGCCGATGGGCTTGCCGTCGCGGTGCCGGGCCAGCAGCTCGTCGGAGAACCGCTTCATCACCTCCCGGTAGGGCCGCAGTCCCGTGGAGCGCACCGGCGCGATGCTGTTGAGGCGAGAAGCCATGTGCGCGGCCAGTTCCTCGGCCGAATGCCCCCGACGGTTGTAGGCCGCCTGCAGCGCCTTCTGGCAGATGTCGATGAACTGCCGCTTGTGCGAGTGCTCAACGATCACCTCGCCGTAGCTGACGACGTTGGCCGAGGTGTAGGCGCTGCCGGCCAGCTCCAGCGCCAGCGTCACCAAGTCGTCGGCACCGGCCTCCACGTTGGCGTAGATCCACTCGCCGACGGTCACGGCATCGGCGGGCTTGTTGGCCCCGCACAGGGCCACGATCGCCGCATAGATGGCCTGGTGCTGGTGGGAGTAGAAATCCTGCTCGCTCAGCCAGTCCTGCACGTTCGCCAGCTCGGCGTTGTGCAGCATCAGGCCGGCCAGCACTGCTGCCTCAGCGTCGAGGTTGTGGGGCGCGCTGTCGCCCATGGGATCCATGACGGCGTTCATCGGCGCAGCTCCAGGTAGTTCCCTTCGATGACCTTGGCGAAGTTCTTTGGCCTGACCAGCCACTCCAGCGTGCAGGCGAAGGCCCGGCCATCGCGGTCAGTGCGTTCGCCCATCAGGAACGGCATCTCGCGCACCGAAGCGAAGAACTCCCGCCACCAGTCCAGGTTCTGCCGTTCCGGCGCCCCCTTCCAACGGGCGCGCAGCAGCTCCTTCCGGTCCTCTTCCCACACCCGGACCTGCGCCAGCTCCGGGAGCACCTCGTGGTACAGGTCGATGATTTCCATGTGCGGGCAGTTCGGCACTGCCGGCTTCTTCGGGCGGTTACCGAGCAGGTCCTGCCCTTCTTCGGCATCGTTGTCGGCGTGGTCGTCAGTCGCGGCATCGCCGCCGGCTGTCGACAAATCCACGCCAGTGGATTCCTTTCCCTGTTCCCTTCCTTTCCCTTCCTTTCCCTTCCTTTCAGGTGATGAGTCCTCACTGAGCGTTCCGTGAGCGCTCAAACCATCACCCCAAACGATGTGTATCACCTTGATTTTGCTGGCTGTCGGACGGTTTACCCGCTGGTGCTCGTCAAACTTCACCACTCGGCCGTAGCGCTTTCCGTCAGCACCCGCGCCAAGCTCGATATAGCCAACGTTTGAGAGCTGATTGAGCATTTCCTGCGTGCTCAGTGAGTACTCACGGAGCGGCAAGCACTCGGCTTTGACCAAAGCAGGATTGGCGTTGAAGTACCCCTCGTCATCGGCGTGGTTGAGCAGCGCCGCCGCGAGCATGTGCGTGATCTCCGGAAGCGCACTGAGGTCCTCGTGCTTCCAGAATTCAGGCTTGATTGTTCGGATGCGGGCCACTACGCAGCTCCCAAGAGGTCAGGCTGCGGCGTAGCCGTGCGCCGGGCTTCCGCCCTGGCCTGCTCGGCCGCGCATCGGGACAGGTGCGCGACGATCTGCTCGCGCGTCATGGGCGGGCTGGACTCGGCCAGCAGCACGCACTCTTCAAGCCGCTTCAGGTACTCATCACGATTCATGGAGACCTCCTGCTGGATGAGCTGGTCACGCCGCTCTACTGCCGCACCTACCGTCGGGAAGACCCCGGCATAGACGCGCCCGCCATCGGCGCACGGGATTCGCACAACGAACCCCCGTGGATGCAGGTGGACACAACGCTCGCCAGTGGCACCTCTCATCCTCTGGTGGCGGTTGCGGGAGTTCTGAGCGCTGGTAACGCAGCGAAGGTTGGAGCGCTGGTTGTTGAGGGTGTCGCCGTCGATGTGATCGACACACATGCCCTGCTCCGCTCCAGCGATCAGCCGGTGCAGGTAGATCCGCCGCCCGGCTTCAGTTCGGTACGCGTAGACGTGCCGGCCGCGATGCGTGCTGGCGCTCCACTTCTTCCCACCATGCTTGGCGTGGTCCACGTCATCGAGRACGCATACCAGGTCGCGCGAAAGCTGCAGGCGCTTCATGGCCAGCGGACCCCCAGCTTGTTGAGCGTGCTGGTCAGGCCGGCCAGCTGCTGCTGCAGCTCGGCCAGTGCCTCGGCCGTGGCTGCCTCGGGGGAGATCAGGTAGCGCTCGATCAGGTAATGAACCGGCGACACGTCGCGCGTCTCGGCGATATAGCGCTCCAGGTCATCGATCGACAGGCCGCGCGGTTTGCCGCCGCTGTCGCAGCCGGCGAGCTTCTCGCTGAGCTTGGACGGGGCCATATCGAGCCGGCCGGCGATGGTGGTAACGCCGGCTCCGCTGTAGACCTGGGAGGCGATATGCTCCCGCAGCGTCTTGCTGCGAGTCAGGCCGTCTTCGAAGGTGATTTGCAGACTTTTCATGCACTTATCCGGTTGGTGGGAATGCAGGGGTCAACGTGTTCCCCTGCGTTCCCCTGACTGGTCCTGAAAATGGCCGCTCCCCAAAACTAGAGCGGCCAGTGGTGAATTCAGAGGTGAAGCGGTCGAGCGGTGTCGTGGAGCTGGTGCCAGTTGCAGGCCGGCTGTTCGTGCTGAGGCGCTACGGCGATCGGGTGAAAGTCACCCAGGTGGAGCGGAAGACCCCGCCCGCTCCCGGCAGCGGCACCGTGGTGCCCTTCCCTGCCCGGGGTCGGTGAGGTGGTCATGTCAGGGACGACGCCGGCGAGCGGCCTTGCGCTCGGTGGTCACGGCGAGATCAACGAGTGCCTTGCCAACCTCATAGGTCGGCTGCATCAGGCCGCGGCGAATCCGGTTGATGGTGGACTGCCGGGCACCCACAGCAGAGCCAATGCTCTGCTCGGTCAGCCCAGCGGCGCGGAGACGTTCGATGGCGAGTGAGGGGTTCATGGCCAAGGAAAATATCCCATTCGGGATACGCATGGAATCCCCAAATGCATTTTGTCCGACGAACGGTATGCGGGATCATTCCTGTATGCATGACGACGACCTGCCCCGCCGCAATATTCAGTTCCTGATTGACCGCCACCAGGCAAACGCCACTGAAGTTGGCGTCAAGTCTGGGGCGGGCCAGTCATGGGTCAGTCGATACCTGAACAACAAGATCGACAAGGCAAATCCCGAGAAAATTGGCTTAGTCGCTAAGTTCTTCAACGTCTCAGCAAGTGACGTCATGTGGACTGACCTGTCCGCTTCGGCCGACGCTTCGCCGTCTCAGCCCGTGGGATCGGAGCGCGAGATAGTTGCAGCCGCAGTGAAGTTGGTGAGCGAAATGGAGGCCATGGCGCCTGAGCCGCTCCCCAAGGAGACCTATGCGGATCGCCTGTACGTGGCCATGAAGGTGGTCCAAGAGGAAGGTGCCGCTGGGATCATGGACGACAGCAACGTGATCGTTGCCCTACGTCGCTTCGCTGCCGAGCTTCGTAAAACAGGGTGAGGACAGCATGGCGATCAGCGACGAGCGACTGAAGGAACTAGCAGGAGAGATGGCTGAGGCCATGGGGATGAAGCCGCGTAAGCCTTCTGCCCCAACCATCGTGAGGCGCGGCCAAGTCGTCCCATTTCAGAGATCGGGCATGGATGGAGCTACCCGCGACATCGTCTATGCGCGGATTAGGGATTTGGCCCGCATGTACTGGCTGGCTTGGTTGATCCGCCAGGAAACTGCACACGTCCGCGGGGTCATCGAGTGTTTGACCGACGACGAGCTGCTGGACTTGAAAGACAAAATGGAGCGAGCCAGGGAGTGCCGCGTTGAGGGCATCGGGTTCGATGAAGCAGGACTGGTCAGGGAGCAAAGACTATGATCGCGGTACTTCTAACACTCGCACTTTCCACCTCAGCAATCTCCGATCGGTGGGTTGAAGTGGGCGCCACTGTCGTTGGCGGGAGCGTCTATGTGGACAAGTCGACCGTTGTGAAGTCTGAGGACGGAACCACCGTGTGGGTGAAGTTCGTCGGAGGCGGCGAGCGGGTTTTGGGGTCTCCACTGGCAGCTGAAGCCATGGCCCGCGTGTCATTCTCTTGCTCTCAAATGACCTACTCGGTCCATGACGTTATACGTCGCGATGGTGCTGGCCRGCCGCTTCCTTCGCAGGCTGCGGACAAGGTCGGTGATCGTACGGTCGTACCAGATACGATCTACGAAGCCCTCTGGAACGCCACCTGCCGTTGAGTAGGTAGATGTTCTACCTACCGTTCGTCGGCTAATGCATAAAAATATCCCGTTCGGGATTGCGCAAGTATCCCGTTTTGCATATCGTTCTCCCAACGCCGCAGCACACCCACTCCCGGGAGCGGCTTGGAGACGAAGATGGGTCTGCACACTGCAACCGACATCGCCCGGAACGCCCAGCGGAGCTTTGATGGCCTGCTGCCGGCGGACACCGAGGTAGACAGCACTGCGCTGGAATCGCTCCGCGCTCTGCCGGCCATGCTCGAGGACGTGCTGGGCTACCAGGGCCCGACCTTCTGGGCCAAGGCCGCTCGCCTTCTGGACAGCCACAAGGATGCCGAGCTGGCCGAACTGTTCCGCAGCACGCGGGACCGGATCGTCAACGAGAAGGTTGAGGACACCGCTGGCGACGAGTCGATTTCCGCGAACGGCGCGATCGACCTGCTGCTGAAGAGGTACGCGGCATGACCGCCGCCCACCGCTACGCGCTGCGCCACACGGTCGCCTATGCGCTCGCTTTTTGCTTCGGCGTGACTGCCTGCTTGCTGGCGCAGGCGGTGCTGTCGTGAGCCGGGCCGATGCCGAGGTGGTCTTGGACACACTGATCTCGTTCGCAGCGCGTGATCTGGCAGCAGATGACCCGCGCCGCGACTTGATCACGGCCGGGCACGAAGTGGCCGCCATGTTCAACGAACTGCGCGCCGCGGCCTACGCCTCCCTGGTTGCGCGCGACTTGGCCGACCAGATGGCCGCAGACGAACGGCTGGACCGCGCTCTGGCCGCGTGCGAACCGGAGGGTCCGCATGAACCCGTTTGACCGACTGGATGCAGCCTTCGCCGCGCAGTTTGGCGCGCTGCCGCCCATCACCCCGCCGGTGTCGCTGGCCGATGCCGAAGCCCAACACGAGGCCGTGAACGGCCTATTTGCTGAGGAATCGAACGATGAGCAGTAAGCACACGCCTGGGCCGTGGGCCTATCAAGAGGACAGCGATGCCTACACGCACATCGTCCGCGGACCCAACAACCGGTTCATCTGTCAGCTCAATCAATCCACTTCCGCCGAAATCGAGGCCAACGCCCGCCTGATCGCCGCTGCGCCGGAGCTGCTGGAGGCATGCCAGACGTTCGCCGAATGGCTGCGTCGCGAGGAAGGTGTTGGCGACCTTGAAGCGCCTTGGCGCGGCAAGCGCGATACGCCGGAAGGTGAGGCGGCTTGGCGTGAGTGGTACTACGAAAACCTTCGCCTGTGCGGCTTGGCCCAAGAGCAGGCCCGCGCCGCCATCGCCAAGGCCACGGGCGCAATCGGTGCGCAGCAGCGAACGCAACCGTCCAACCATCCGCCATGCCCCGGTTGCTTCGACACCGAGTGCAACGGCGAGTGCATGGAGAACTTGTGATGCGCCTCCTGACCCTCCTCGGCTGCCGCAACCGCACCGACCTCGCCGCCTGCCTCGCCAGCTACGGCCTGCTGGGCTACCTCGCCTGGCTGATGGTCTGGCCCGCCTGAATTCCCCCGCCCTTACGGGCCCCGCGCCGGCCCGGATTCCACGACGCCGGCATTTTTCCCCGAGACCAAGGAATTGCCATGTCAGCACCCACTTTCCAGATTCCACAGGACGTCATCCAGCCGATCATCCAGGCCAACATCACGGCGGCCATTGCGCAGGCGTTGGGCGGTAGTGCGAATGTCCTGGAGAAGGCCATCAGCACGATTCTCTCCACACAGGTGGACGGCGAAGGAAAGCCGAGCAGCTACAGCCACCACTCCCATAGGAGCTGGCTTGACTGGGCCGTTGGTGACGCCATCCGCAAAGCCGCGCGCGCAGCTATCGAGGAGCAGATCGGCACGCTGCAGGCGGCGCTCAAGGAGCAGATGGTTGCCCAGCTCACGAAGAAGAACTCGCCTCTGATCAAGCAGATCGCGGAGGGCCTGGCAGCAGGCGCATTCAGCCCCGAGGCAATCAAGTGGCGTCTGACGATCAGTCCCGAAAGTCGCGACTGATCCACACCAGGCACCCGCCCGGCGGCGGCTCCGAGAGCCGGGCACCTATTCCACCTACCAGCAGAGCAGCCATGAGCAACCTCGTTCTCTCGCAAACCAAGAGCCTCGCCACGTCCCTGAACATGGGCGCCGCCGACGCGCAGGAGCTTGTCGCCGTACTGAAGGCCACCGCCTTCAAGGGCCAGGACTCCGACGCGCAGAAGACGGCCCTGCTGGTGGTGGCGAACCAGAACGGACAGACCC
>NZ_JBFTOJ010000135.1:0-11660 GCF_056397905.1 Stenotrophomonas sp. 05L414_2 | reverse complement strand
GTCCGCGGCATGGATGCCGCGGCCAAGCCCCCATGGATGGGTTTACGGCGTCCCCGCAATCCGACACCGCCCCGCCAAACCCACAGATAGTGCAGAGCCGGCTGTTGCTGTTGCTTCGGCTGTTGCTGTTGAGGTTGCCGGCCAGCGGCCGGCACTACCGCGGGTGCCGGGCGCAGCCCGGCCGGACCCCCTACAGCACCTGGTACGCGCGCTCGGCCGCATCGAACACATTGCCCGGCGCGAACTGCTCGCCCAGGTAATGCAGCGCTTGCCGGTGCTGCTGCAACGAGCGCTGCGCCGCGCCGGGGCCCAGCAGCATCTGCTCGAATTCGATCAGATCCTGCAGGATGCGCCAGTGCCGATACCACGCAATCCAGCGCGGATCGCCCAGGTCGCTGCCATAGCCTTCGGCGAAGCCGAGTGGATGCTCGCGCCCCCAGCGACCACCCACTGCGGCGCCGACAAACATCAGGTCGCGCTCGCGCGGGGCCAGTGCCAGTCCGTCCCAGTCAATCAGGTGCAGTACATCATCCTGCCCCATCAGCAGGTTGCCCGCGTGCAGGTCGGTGTGGCACAGGCGCAGCGCCGGTGCCTCACCCTGCAATTGGCGATGCAGCGCTTCGGCACGCTGGTGAAGTTCGGCGATGCGCGGCCGCTGCTGCTGCCACAGCGCCAGGAACGCACTGCCGGATCGATCCTGCGCCTGCGCCAGCGTCGAGGGATCGCGCAACCATGTCCCCACCGTGTCGACCGCTGCGGTTTCAAGCCGCAACGTCGGCAGGGCCTGGCGCAACGCTGGCGGAATCTCGGCCTCATGCAGGCGACGCAGCACTTCGCCCAGCTGGCGCCATTGCGCACGGCTCAGCGGTGCCTCGAAGCCCGACTGCCCTTCGATGTAGGGGAACAGCGTGAACTGCAGGCCCCAGCGCTGCACCGATGCGCCACCGGTCAATGCCGGCCACGGCGCAACAATCTCTTCGATGCCCAAGGTGCCACGCAGCCAATGCAGGCTGTCCCACACCGCGGGTGCCACCTGGAAGTTGCGGCACTTCAACCACCAATGGTCGTGGCGGGCATCGATGCGGAACACGCACGCATTGGCGTCGGCGCCCACCGGACGCGGCACCACCGCCGTCGCGTTGATGTCGTAGGACTGCTGCAGGACTTCAACGATCTGCTGCGCCGAAGCGAATGACATGGATGCAGGCGTGCTTTGGTGACGACACCTACTATCGCAGATGGCCTTGCATCCGCACAGGCAAACTGGTCACAACATCGCTCTCCTGCGACAAAAGAACTAGCCGGCGATGCGTCGCATGACCGCTTCCAACGGACCGCGCGCGAACTGCCACGACCACAACCAGGCCGCCGCGGTCGCCAGCATCACGAACAACAACGCGGCCATCAGCACCCACGACAGGCTGGCACTGCCATCAAGCAGTCCAAGCGATTCCAGCACACCCATGCCGATCAGGATGTGCGCCACGTACAGGCTCAGCGTCATCCGTCCGGCCGCAGTGAACGGTTCCAGCCAATCGCCAGGAYGCAGCCGCACCAGCCACAGGCATGCCGCGATCAGTGCACACGCCGCGCCTGCGCCGGTCAGCAGATAGGCCGGACCGGGCGGCATCGGCTGCGTCGCCAGCCACACCTGCCACGGCGTGCCGTGGCCCCACTGCTGCAACACCTGGCCGGCCCCCATCAGCAGCAGGCCAAGCAGCAGCAAGGCACGCTGCACCCGGGGTTGCGACAGCGGCAGCCGCGCCAGCAGTATGCCCAGCAGGAAAAAGCACAGCCACGGCAACACCGGATGGAAGCCATTGAACAGCAGGTTGCGCATCGCACCCGGCCCTTGCCACAGCCCCTCGTAAGCCAGCGTCTGCCAGTTCCAGCCCTGGCTGTAGTCCCAGCGCAGCAGGGCCCAGAACGCGACCATCGCCAGAGCCACCATGCTGCCCAGCAGAACACGGGGCGACGCGCGCAGCCACAGCACCGCCAGCGCGAAGTACACCGCGTAGTAATGCAGGATATCGGCAGGAAACACGGTCAGGTTGAGCAGGCCGAGCACGGCCAGGAACACGGCCCGCCGCCAGGTCTGCACGCTTGCCTGCCACCACGCCAGTCGCTGCGTGGCCAGCATCAGGCCCACCCCGGCCAGCGTCACGAAGGTCGCCGAAGCCTTGCCTTCCAGCAGGTGGAAGAATCCAGCAAGCCAGCCGCCGCCGTCGGTCTCGACGGCCATCGCCAGGCGGAAGTTGACCAGCACCATGCCGGCCAGAGCGAGGTAGCGCGCCAGGTCCAGCCCATGCAGCCGCCGATCGTCAGTGCTCACGCACGCGCCCCGAGCAGTGCTGCCAGCAGAGCGGGATCAAGCACGTCGATATCGGCATCGCTCGCCTCACCCAATCCCTGCCGCAGCGCAGCGCTCTCGATCGCATCCAGCAGCACCTGCGCCTGCAGCGCGGGCGCCAGCACGGGCCGGCGGCGCTCACGACGTGCGACCTCCTGCAAAGCCTCGGCAAGACCGCGCTGCAACTGCGCGCGGTTGCCAGCGAATGCCGCCGCCACCGCCGGATTGCGCGCGCTCTCGGCCAGCACTTCCACGCTCAACAGCGCCCATTCCGGCTGCCGGCACAGGGTGTGGAAGTCCCGCAGGAACCCCTGCACCTGCGCACGTTCGCCATTGCATCCCGCCAACCGCTGCAGCAACGGCTGCAGTTCGTCCTGTTCGGCCTCGGCCGTCGCCAGGATCAGCGCCTCCTTGCCGGGAAAGTGGTTGTAGAGATTGCCCAGGCTCACCCCGGCCGCCTGAGCGATGTCGCGCATGCTGGTCTGGTGGAAGCCCTTGGACAGAAAGCACTGCAGGGCCGCCTGCAGGATCTGCGAAGCGCGTTGCTCATTGCGGTCGGTGCGGTTCATGCGGCAAACAATGAACGAACGTTCGTCCATTTGAAAGCCGAATCCAAGCCGTCGGCCAGTCACCATTCAGGCCGTCGCGCTTGACCTCAACCGCTGTTGAGGACCGATCCTGCCCCGCCCTGCTGCAACTGCGGACCCTGCATGCACCTAGAAGAACTCGTCCAGCAGGCGGTAGAACGCGAGTCGGCGTTCATCGGCACCGATGCCATAGCGGGCCAGCAAGGGCGCAACCCAGCGGGTGTCGTCATAGTTGTGGACCAGGCTGCGTGCGGCCAACGCCAGGTCCTGGCAACGATCAGCCACACCCAGCCGGCCGCAATCGATGAAACCGCTGAAGCGGCCGTCGACCGCCATCAGATTCGGCAGGCATGCATCGCCGTGCGCTACCACCAGATCCTCATYCGCCGGACACGTTGCGATCAGCTCGGCATGCACCTGCTCGGCGCTCTGGCCCAGGCGCTCATCGTCGAAATCATCCGCATCGATCAACCCTGCGGCAACGCGCGCAGCGACCTCCGGCAGGCGCGATGCAAGACGATGATCGAACGGACAACCGGCAACCGGCAGCGCATGCAGGGCGCGCAGCGCGTCAGCCAGCAGCACGACCACCTGGGCGGGCGCCAGCGTCGGCGACGATGCCAGGTCATGGCCGGGCAACGCGCTCATCAGCAGCCAACGCCGGCCGCCCTCCTCCGCTGTGTCCAACACCGTAGGCACAGGCTGTCCCTGTGCCCGCAGCCAACGCAGACGCAGGATTTCGCCCTCCAGTTCGCTGAAGGCATCGATCACTTCCGATTTCAGGAACGCATCCGGCAACCCTTGACGTCGCACCCGCGCCACATCGGCGCGCGACACGCCGATGCCCTGCATCTCGATATCTGCATCGCGCAGCACGCTGCGCCATTGCGACGGCAAGGGCATTACATCRCCATCGCTCGATCCTGCTTCCATCCCCACCGCTCCGGCCCCGGTCACAGCCTGGATTCTCACCGAAGCGGACACCTGACAGCAAAGGACACTGCATGAAACTCATGGTCATCGGCGCCAGCAAAGGTCTTGGCCGCGCCTTCGTGGAAGGCCTCTGCCGGCCCGGCGATACCGTCATCGGCGTATCGCGCACACGCCCCACGCAGCTGGACTGCAGCGAGGGCGTCGACCTGCACTGGATAGAAGCAGACCTGAGCCAGCCAGCACGGGCCGCCGCCAGCATCGCGGCGCAGGCGCCGCCGGATCTCGATGTGCTCATCCATAACCTTGGCATCTGGGAGGAGACCGCATTCAGTGACGACTACGATTTCCTCAACGAAAGTGACAGCGCGCTGGCGCAGCTGGTGGACGTCAACATCACCGCCACCCTRCTGCTGCTCAAGCAGCTGCTGCCGCGCGTGCTCGGCGGGCGCCGCCCGCAACTTGTGTTGACCGGCTCGACCTCGGCACTGCCACGCAGTGGCCGCCCCGAGGTGGCCTTCGGCGCGTCCAAGTTCGCGCTCAACGGCATTGCCGATGCCCTGCGCGAAGGCTTCCGCCAGCAGCGGCTGGCCGTGACGACGCTGCAGCTGGGCTACCTCAATACCGAAGATGCACTGTCGGTGCCGCTGCAGCAGGCGGCCGCACGCGGCAATGGCGAGTACGTGCCGGTGCACGACGTGGTGTCGATGGTGCGCGCCCTGCTGCAGCTGTCACCGTCCAGCTTCGTGCGCGAGCTGGTGCTRCCCGCGATCGCCGATCCGCGTTACTAGACCAGCGCTCAGCACACACTGGCAGCCCCGGTTTGGCCGTACACGCGGCCGTGGTTTACTCTGCGTCTACTGGCAGTTGGCCGCACACAGGACCGGCTATGGCTATCGATGCGCTATCGAGGCTCTCGACCCGGGTTCTGGACAGCGCCCTGCCCAGCCTGCCGCTGTACCTGCTGCAGGCCACTGCGGTGATCGGCATGATCGGCGTGTTCCTGATCGCCACCCGCCGCGGCGGCCATGCCATGGAAGGACGCCGCGTCTACATCGGCGCGATCCTCGGCCTGATCTACCTGTTCAATTCATGGTTCGTGGCCGGCTACGCGCAGGGCGTGGTCAAACTCAACCTCGGCATCGACATCCTGCTGATCAGCGGTCTGCTGGGCGGCTGGCGCGGCGGCGTGACCTGCCTGCTGGCCAGCCTGCTGGCGCGCTACCAGTTCTCCGGCACGCAGTATTTCCTGCCCGCCAGCCTGGAAGCGGCGCTGCAGGTGCTGGCAGGCATCTGGCTGCGYGGGCGGATATACCCGCGCATGCTCACCCACTTCTCGCTGCGGTTGATCCTGCAGGCCTGGGSGGTGCGCATCGCAGTGACCTTGATCGGGCTGGTGTTGGGCGTGGCGATCATCGGCAGCGCGCAGCTGCCCCTGCTGGAACTGGCCACCCAGCGCGTGCTGGCCCTGCCGGTGTCACTGCTGGTGCTGGTGGCCGTATTCGCGCTGGTCTACAACGATGCGCAGATCGATGCCCAGCGCCAACGCGAACATGCGTGGATGCGCATCGACCCGGTGAGCGGCCTGCCCAACCTGCGCGCCCTCGACGAGCGTCTGCAGCGTCATTGGCGCAGCAGCGACGACCGCGGCAACGCGTGCCTGATCGTGACCGAGATGGGCAACCTGCAGGACCTGCTGCTGCGCTATGGCCCGCTCAATGACAGTGGCCTGTGGAACCCGCACAACGCCGAGGCCGTGCGCCGCACCCTGCTGCATGCGCGACCGACCGATGCGATGGAGATCTATCAGTTCGGTGACAGCGCGCTGGCGATCCTGCTGCTGGATGCTAGCCTTGCCGATCTCCGCGCGGATACCGAACTGCCTGCGTTGGCCGACCGCCTGTCCACGGTGATCGGCGATGACTGGCCGGGCTTCCGCCCGGTGTTCCGCTGCGCGGTGGTCGAGCTGCAGCAGCCCACGCAGGACGACAGCTCCATCCCGTTCCGCGCGGTCACCCTGGCCTTGAACGCGATCGAGTCCGGTGTGGTGTTCTTCGATGATCCGATCCAGCGCGACAGCGAAGTGGATGCCCTGATCGAGACCGCGCTGGACCACTGGCTGCAGCACGCCGATGCACCACTGTACTACCAGCCCAAGTTCCGCCTGCAGGACCGCCACCTGGTCGGCGCCGAGGCGCTGCTGCGGATGCGCGATGGCGATGGCCACCTGATTGCACCGATGCGGGTGGTTTCGCTGCTGCGCCGTCGCGGACGCCTGGCCGAACTGGAATGGGCCACGCTGCAGGCAGCCACCGCCTTCCTTGGCCACTGCAGGGATGATGGGCATACGCTGACGATCGCAGTGAACGTGTCCGCCGAATCGCTGCGCCAACCCGGTTTCGGCGCACGCCTGTGCACCTTGCTGGAGCAGCAGCGCATACCCGGCGCGATGCTGCGGCTGGAGATCGTCGAATGGACCGAAATCGTCGAGCGCGACGTCGTCGATGCCAACGTCGTCGTTCTGCTGGCCGCTGGCATGAGCCTGTCACTGGACGACTTCGGCGCCGGCTATTCGACCCTGATCCTGCTGTCGCAGCTGTCGGTGGCCGAGGTCAAGATCGAGCGGGCATTGATCGCCACGCTCTCCGATGCCAAGTCGCAGTCCATCGTCCGCTTCATCGTGGAAGTAGCCCACCGCTGCGGTGCCATCGTCGTTGCCGAAGGCACCGAGACCCCGGCGCAGGAGCAGCTGCTGCGTGCGCTGGGGGTGGATGTGGGCCAGGGCTATCTGTATGCACGGGCCCTGCCACCGGAGCAGTTCCGGCAGCTGGCCTGAGCGGCCTTCAGGCCAGCCGCATCGACAGCTCCACATCGTCGGCGAAGGGCACGGACAGATAGCCTGCATTGCCCGAGCGCATGCGCTGCTGGTAGCGCGGGCTGTCGTCGGCGTTGTCGGCGATCACCACTGCGCCCGGGCGCAGCCGCTCGTGCAGCAGCTCCAGCACATCGTCGTACAGCACCTTGGCACCATCGAGCAGCACCAGATCGATCGTATCGGGCAGGTCCACCGCCAGGGTCTCCAGTGCGTCGCCCACGCGGATCTCGACCAGATCGTCCAGGCCTGCTTCACGCAGGTGGCCGGCGGCACGGCGCGCCTTCTCCGGTTCGAACTCGGTGGTGATCAGGCGGCCGCCGCCGTTGTCACGCAACGCCGCAGCCAGATGGATGCTGGAGATGCCGAACGACGTACCGAACTCAACGATGCTGCGCGCGCCACTGCTGCGCGCCAGCAGGTACAGCAGGCGGCCGGTTTCCGGCGACACCGGCAGCCACAGGTCCTTCAGCAGCTCGCCATACAGGCGCCGGTATTCGGTGCGGCTGCCCAGCAGGCGCTGCCGTTCTTCGGGGGAGACGGAGGTCAAGGCCGGGCTGAGCGCGCTGTCGGCTTCGGTAAACAGGCGTGCCAGCAGGGGCGCGACCGGGGTTGAGATCAGGGTGGACATGGCGGGTGTTCCTTTCGATGACGGCGTTAGAATGCGAATGATTCGTCGCAATCAAGAATACGGACGATCCCCGGTTCCGCCTATTCGCATTGGAAAAGCCTCATGTCCGAACGTCGTCCGCCGCAGATTTCCTCGAGAAAACAGCCTCGCCAGTCACGATCGAACGACCTGGTCGCGGCCATTCTCGAAGCCGCTGCTCAGGTTCTGAAGCACGAAGGCGCCCCCCGGTTCACCACCGCGCGGGTGGCCGAACGCGCTGGCGTCAGCGTCGGCTCGCTGTACCAGTACTTTCCCAACAAGGCGGCGATCCTGTTCCGCCTGCAGCGCGACGAGTGGCAGCAGACCGGCGCGATGCTGCGCGACATCCTGCAGGACACACGACAACCGCACCTGCAGCGCCTGCGCACGTTGGTGCATGCCTTCATCGTGTCGGAATGCGAAGAAGCGCAGACCCGTGGCGCGTTGAACGATGCCGCGCCGCTGTACCGCGATGCGCCGGAAGCGCAGGAAGCACGCAGCGAGACCGACGAAGCGATGCTCGTGTTCATGGCCGAGCTGCTGCCGCAGGCCTCGGCGGGCACGCGCCAGCTGGCGGTGGATCTGATCGATACCACGCTGGGTGCCACCGGTCGCGAATTTTCCAGTGAACCGCGCACTGCCGCCGAGATGCGCGTCTATGCCGATGCGGTCGCGGATATGTTCTGCGCCTATCTCAGGCAGCTGGGCGCGCACTGACGTGCAGCCGCCGGCTTACACCGCGTAGAAGCCCAGGAACATCGCCACCGCCGACTCGGCCACGCGCGTGCGTTCGGCCTGTCCCAGCGGCGCCTGGCCCATCGTCACCTGCGGCCAGAACGCGAAGCTCTTCACCAGGCCCTGCAGCTGATGGCCGGCGAATTCCGGATCGACCTGGCGCAGCCGCCCATCGGCAATCGCCGCACGGATCCACGCGCTGACGCCGCTCTCCTTCTCGCCCATGCGGCAGACGATCGCCTGCGCACGCTCGGGCGAATGGATGATCTCGGCCATGGCCACCCGTGCYAGGTCGATGAAGTTGGCATCACCCAGCAGGTCCAGCTTCTGCCGCAGCAGCTGCAGCAGTTGCACATCCAGCGGCTGGTCGGCGCGGTACGGCAGCTCGACGCTGGCCACGCTGCTCTGCCACAGCTCTTCCAGGATCAGCGCGAACAGTTCTTCCTTGCTCGGGAAGTGGTTGTAGACGGTGCGCTTGGAGACACCAGCCACCGCCGCGATGCGGTCCATGCTGGTCGCCTCGTAGCCGGCCGAACGGAACTCTTCCACCGCCGCGCGGACGATGGCCTCGCGCTTGCGGTCGGTAAGGCGTTGCGGGGTACGGGGCATGGCGGAACCAGACAGCTGAACGGATGCCACCATTTTACACCCAGCAGTGTACTTTCTGAAATCCGGAAACTACACTGTGCAGTGTACCCTGCGGACGTCACCCATGAAGCGCCTGCTCCTTGTCCTCCTGCTCGGAATCCTCGCCGTGACCGCTTATAYCTTCTGCAAATCCTGGTCCCTCCCCGACTTCCCCGAATCGCCGCAGTACCGCGAAGGCAAGTTCCGCAATGCCCTGCCGAAACCGGCAATGGGCCTGCGTGATGGCCTGGAGATCTGGTGGACCTTCCTGTTCAACAAGCCCAAGGGCACCGTGCCCGACCACCCCATCCCGGTGCAGGCGCTGGACCGCGGCACCCTGGACGCGGCGCCCGACCGCAGCCTGTTCCGGCTGGGGCATTCGACGATCCTGCTGAAGCTGCGCGGCCAGTACTGGCTGACCGATCCGGTGTTCTCCGAACGCGCCTCACCGGTGCAATGGATGGGCCCGGCGCGCTTCCATGCGCCGCCGATCAGCATCGACGAACTGCCGCCGATCGCCGGTGTCATCCTCTCGCACAACCACTACGACCACCTCGACTACGCGGCAGTAATGAAGCTGGCCGGCAAGACCGCGCGCTTCATCGCACCGCTGGGTGTGGGCGACCAGCTGATTGCCTGGGGCGTGGATGCAGCCAAGGTCGAGCAACTGGACTGGTGGCAGTCCACCGAAGCCTCTGGCCTGCGCCTGACCGCAACCCCCGGCCAGCATTTCTCCGGCCGCGGCCTGGGTGACAGCGATCGCAGCCTGTGGGCGTCGTGGGTGATCCAGGACGGCAACTTCCGTATCTTCTTCAGCGGCGACACCGGCTACTTCGACGGCTTCAAGGCCATCGGCGAGMAGTACGGTCCGTTCGACCTGACGATGATCGAAACCGGTGCCTACGATCAACGGTGGGCATTCGTGCACATGCAGCCCGAACAGACCCTGCAGGCGCACCTGGACCTGCGTGGCAAGTGGCTGCTGCCGATCCACAACGGCACCTTCGACCTGGCCCTGCACGAGTGGCAGCAACCGTTCGAACGCATCTGCGCATTGGCTGCCGCAAAGAACGTGCCGGTGGCCACGCCGATGATGGGCGAGGCACTGGACATGCAATCACCGACCGCTGGTACGCGCTGGTGGGAGCGTGTGCAACTGTAACGGCCTGTCGCGCAGCGACCCTCAGCCGGGATGCTGAACCAGCCGTTCCTGTTCCTTCGCCACATTGATCTGCAGCGCCGCAGCAGCGAGCTCCGCCAGCTCGCTGCTGACCTTCTGGCTGCCGCGCGCCTGCATCCACGAAAGAATATCGGCCAGATGCCAGATCGACGCGCTGCCTTCGTGCACCGGTGCCGGAAACGTCTGCGGGTGCGCGAGCAGCAACTTGCGCATGTTCTGTCGTGACATGCCCAGCAGATCAGCGACATCCGTCAGCCCAACCAGATCGGGACTGACTTCGATCAGCTCTGCATCGGGTACGGCTTGTCGTACATCTGCAAGCGCGGAAAGTACGGCCTCCCGGGCGCTGGCCGCCTGACGGCAGAATTCAAGCGCCAACCTGCCCGGCCTGCCAATGCCCAGCAGCGCATCATCACAGCCGGCATCGGCAAGGCGTTGCTCAAGCGAGCCAGCATCGGTACCTGTATCCGGCAGACGGTATTTGAGAATGAAGGTGAATTCCATCATCGATGTGTCCTTGGGAGGATGGCGACTGCGTCATCGCTCACGGCTGCAGTTCTCGACAACGCGACACAAGGCCCGCGCATGGTTCAAGGCATTCCGGGGCGTGCTCCATACGCTCACCACGCAGAATTCCCCGCATCGGCAGTCCTTGTCGTTGTAGGGACAGTACATTCGTCCCCAGGCATGACTGCCGCCGATCCGCAGCCACCATCCACGCGACTCGGCGAAACGGAGGGCAGCTTCAATGTCTTTGTCCGGATGGCGCGAACGGGGCATTCCTTTCCCTCGGAGTCTGGATGCGATCGCAAGGGTTGTCAAGTGACAACCCTTGGTGGTGCGATCAGTCGCTTCGACCCTACAGCCTCTCCGCCATGGGTCCAGAGCCATCCGCGTCAGTGATCCGGCTGCACCTGTTCCTGCAGGTGAACTCCCAACCCTGCCTCACCCTCGGCCAACTCAGGCCGCAGGCTCAGTGCAGGGATCAGATAATCACCACCGTTCTGCCGCCGGTAGGCAATCACCGGATCGCCTGCCAACCCATCCAGCCGCGCGCCCAGCCCCTCCAGCACGCCAGGCAAGGACGCCTCATCGATACGGCTGCTGCGGTAGATCACATGCGCGGGCAGCACGTCAAAGCCGGGATAGAACAGGATGCCGTGCTGGATCGGGAACAGCACATCGTCGATCGGCCCATTGATGCCGCGCGGACCGTAATGCGACTCCCAACCACCGGTGGTGACCACCAGCATCGCGCGCTTGCCGGACATCGCGCCCTCGCCATAGCGGTCGCCCCAATGCCGGTCGGAATGTTCGCCCACGCCATAGGCAAAACCATAGGCATACACGCGATCCACCCAACCCTTCAGGATGGCCGGCATCGAGAACCACCACAGCGGGAACTGCAGGATCACCGCGTCGGCCCAGCGCAGTTTTTCCTGCTCGGCGGCGATGTCGGCGCTCTGCCGGCCCGTCCTGAAGGCGTCGCGCGAATCCAGTGACGCGTGGAACGGCACCGAAGGATCCCGCCCGGGATGATCGTCGGCATCGATCTGCGCCTTCCATTGCATGGCATGCAGGTCGGACACCTGCACGGTGTGGCCGCCGCGTTGCAGGTGCTCGACGGTGAAGGCCTTCAGGGTGCCATTGAGCGAGGTGGGTTCGGGGTGGGCGTAGACAAGCAGAACGTTCATGGTGGTACCAGGGAGGGAATGCCGGCCATGTTGGGC
>NZ_JBFTOJ010000134.1:0-11698 GCF_056397905.1 Stenotrophomonas sp. 05L414_2 | reverse complement strand
GGCCTCAACGTGCACAATCAAGATCTCATTGAGCACGGCCGGGCGCCACTGGATCTCTGGAGCTACGTTGCCAGCGGTCACTTCATTAGTGCCACTTTTGAGAACTGGGAAAGCGAGTTCCTTCAGATGGGAATGTATGTACTCCTGACGGTCTCGCTGCGACAGCACGGGTCGGCAGAGTCGCGCCCCTTGGATCCGGCACAAGAGGAAGAACGGGTGGAAGCGGGGCCTACGCCCTGGCCAGTCCGACGAGGAGGATTGTGGAAGACCCTTTACGGCCACTCTCTTGCAATAGCCTTTGGTGCGCTATTCCTCATTAGCTTCAGTCTTCACGCAGTCGGAAGCTGGCGTGCTGRGCAAGTGGAAGAGCAGCTGATTGGAAGGCAGCCTCCCAGCTTCTTAGAGCACCTGGGCAGCAGCACCTTCTGGTTCGAATCAATGCAGAACTGGCAGAGTGAATTTCTGGCCGTCCTATCCTTGGTGGTGCTGACGATCTTTCTTCGCCAAAAGGACTCGCCGCAATCGAAGCCCGTACATGCGCCGCACGCTCAAACTGGAGACTGACCTTGGAGAGATCGCCAGGCAATACGGCATTGCTGATCATCGACATGTTCAGCCGCTTTGACTTCCCCGACGCAGCGCGCTTGGCACCGATCGCTGTAAAAGCTGCGACAGAGATCCTTCGCCTAAGGGAACACTGCGATTCAAACAACTGGCCGGTGATCTACGCAAACGACAACTTCTCGGACTGGAAGCTGGATTTCCAACAACAAGTCGCTCAATGCCTGAGGAATGGTGGCCCTTCAGCACGTATCGCCAAGCTCTTGTCACCAAAGCCCGATCACTACTTTGTCCTAAAGCCAAAGCACTCAGCGTTCCTCGCGACCCCATTACCAATCTTGTTGGCCAAGCTGGGTGTGCGTCGTCTCTGGTTAAGCGGTATGACTGCCGACTCATGCGTGCTGGCAACGGCTTTGGATGCCAATGCCCGCGAGTATGAAGTTCATGTCGCACTCGAGGCAACGGGGGGACAAGCCGCTAGGAAGCATCGGGCGTTACAAACACTGTCAGAATCGAAGGCGGCTGGCGTGGCGCGCGTTGCGTCGCTCCTTCGCAATAGCTGACTATTTTTTGGCACATGGCCGCAATCTGGCCGCAGGCCATGTTGTGGCAGCGTGATGGATGAGGTCGGAGTCAGTCCGCACCCAATCCAGCGACAGGTGGGCTTTCGTGCCCCAGGCCGGATTCCGATGGCCAGCCGCCCATCACGTCGTAGGCGTCCACGTCAGCCTGCGTCTGCAACTGCTCGATTGCGTCATGGTGCGCGCGCTCGGCGGTGAAGCAGGCCTGCACGTGGGCGGAGATGGCCAGGGCGATACCCTGCAGCTCCGGCGCGGTCAGCTGCACCCACCCACTTTGTGCCTTGAAGTCCACCGATTCCAGCCCGCCGAGCTGAATGGCCGACAGAACGCCGCTCAGGCGGTTCTGATCGTCAAGGTTGGTGCCGACTTGCACGCCTGCGATTGTGATACCACCAGTCTCGCGGTTCCAACGTTCCGCAGTTGCTGCAGCCAGCAGATCCGCTTTGACCTCGGCCAGCGACTTGGCAGGCATCACCGGCAGCGGTGTGTTGCCATCGTCCAGCCATTTTTCGTAGTCGTCCCACATCCAGTGGCCACGAGGGATGTTGGCACCTGTACCAATGCAAAGAATCATGTCGGGGTTTTCAGTGAGTTGGTACACGTTAGAACTCCGCGTCTGCAGTGAAGTGGAACCAGCCACCGAAGGTGCCAGCGTTGTTTACCCAATTGATTTCGCAGCCGCCTTCGCTCAGCCCGCGAACGGTGGGGACGCCGCTACTGTCTGCGTTGTCTGACATTGTGACTTTGTTCGGGTTGCCGGAAACGGCGCCGTACACTGTGACAGCCGGAGAAGTTCGCATGCTGACCGGGAACCGCAACGCATACGCCGTAAAGCTGGGTGAGTTGGTCCCGGAAATTTGCAGGCCCGTTGCAATCCGCCCGGGATCAGAGTTGGGCGTTCCTGCCTTGGTCGCCAAAGCGTAAGACTTAGAGTAATACCGCTGACACAGCAGCAATTCCTGTCCCACTGGGCGCCAGTCGTATTCGGTCGCCGTGGGGCCTTTCTCCATTTGCACTTGCGCCACTTCAAACAGGCCGGTTTGCCCGATCAACTGCCCACCAAACAGAGCTGGTCGGTCATCGGAGTAGAAGAACGTAAAGAGCAGGGCGTTACCGCCGCCCACCGTCTTACCGACGATTGAAGGCACGTCAAAGGTGACGCTGTACTTGGTGAACGTCGTGGTGAGGGTAATCACGTCCGGCGCAACAACTTGCACCAGCGCTGATCCACCACTACCGAAGTGCTGCTGAATCAGCAAGCCCACCTTCTTGCCCGCCACACCGCTGCGCATCCAGAAAGACACTGTGGCCTTCCCGCCTGCAAATGAATGCACACCCTCAATCCACTGGCCTACCCACGCCGATGTGACGCCGGAAACCACATTGAAACCGAGGAACCGCGTGGAATCTGGAATCTCGCCTGGGGTGGTTGAGCCAAGCCCCCAGTTACTTGTCACACCGGCCCCTGCTGAAGAGCAAATCCAACGGTCCGCCGTATAGGCTGCAGAGTTGGTGATGGTGCCAGGGTTGCCCCGCTGGTAAATGTCGAAGTTGCCATTGATGATGCGATTCTTGCCGAGGATGCGTGCCGACAACGAAGCATCAGCATTGGCACGCGCCGTTGCCTCAGCCTGCACTGCCGCGACGCGATCGGCGGTTTCCTTCGTGATAAGTGCGTGCTCTGCGTCGATTCGTCCAGCTAAGGCAGCATCGGCCGCAGCGCGCGCAGCGATCTCCTCGTCCAACCGCGCACCCGTTCCAGCTGTGCCACTCTCCAGCGCCTCCAACCGCTCTTCTGTCTCGGTGATGTTGGCGTTGTGCTTGATGTTGGCCGACCGTGTCGGCTCACCGAAGCGGCCATTTGGCTGCGGCGTATCAATGTCGATGTGTCGAAGTGCCATATCTGCTCCGTTACATTTCTACCGAGATCATCGATAGGCTTTGAGTGATGGTCTGCTGCTGGAACGTGCCAGACGTGTGCGTCACATCCTGGGCGGTGAACCCAGTGATGACGGCGCGGTACTGCATGGTTTCCGAGCTGGGGCTTGTGTCGTTCACGGTGAACGATCCACCCCAGTTCGATACGGCGCGGTCGGATGTGTCCGGCTCGTTCATGATGTTCACCGAGCCTCCGACGTTCAGCACCTGCCACAGCGTTTCGGCGTTGTTGCCGACCTTGCGGTAAATGTCGACGCGGGCTGTGTTCTGACCCGCCCCTGCTACGAAACCGGACGGGCCCAACGAGGTCTGCACTCGTTCATGCCGACGCGTAAAGCTCACGGTCACCGTTCGCACGCGGCCGTTGGTCGCAAACGGTCCATTCACCAGCTCGGTTCCGATGGTCTGCGTTGTCGTGGTCTGGACCGCGTTGCGCAGCACGCCTGCCGACAGCTGGCCACCGAAGTAGGCGCTGCCGTTGGCGTCCATCCACATCATGGCGTTGGTCTTCGACGCTGCGGCCGCGCCCACGTTGGGGCCAAAGTAGTCGATGAGGTTGTCACCGTTGGCACCGAAGCCGGGACCGATGATTCTCTGAGCTGCCCCCTTCCAGACACGCAGGTAGCCGTTGCGCCACTCCATGCCCTCGGCAGCGCCGTTCGGTGCCACGATCTCCATGCTGCTGGTCAGGAACCGCAGGCTGACCACGTTGCCGTCGTTACCCAGTTCCATACCACCAACCAACGGACCGTTGCCGCCGTCGGCGATCAGGTGCAGGAACGCTTTTGCCAGCACCTGCGCCAGGCCACCCTCGGTCTGCACGACCCGGGCTTCCATGCCCTGCACCACCTGCGCGCTGGCCTTGCCGTCCAGGTCGACGCGCACGCCCTGCAGTGACTCGGCCACCGCCTCGATGCCGTCGGCGTTCTGCTCGACCGATGATCGCAACTGCGAGACGGCTTCGGCCGATGCCTTCCCCTCCAGCTCAACCTGCACGGTGTCGATCCGCTGCGCCTGCGCGGAAACGTCAGTGGCCATCGCCTGCAGCTGCTGCGTGGTCAGGGCCTTGAACTGCCCGACATTTGCATCAAGCCGCACAACGGCCTCCGCGTTGGCTAGGTCACCCTCGGCAATGACCGTGTAGACCGTTTTGCTGCCGGCGAACACGTCCAAGTCGCCAGAGAAGGTGTCCTCATCACCGGCGTGATCCCCCTCCAGTTGCGCCGTCATCGAAGTGACGCGTTCCCCGACCGCACGCAGTCCGTCTTCTGTTTCCTCAACCTTGGCGCTGACCGTCTCCAGCGCTTCCACAGACGCCACCAGGCCTTCGCCGGCGGGCATGCGTGCCTTGACCAGCCGAATGGCCTCGGCGTTGGCGCTGTCGCCTTCTGCGCGCGCCTGGCGTTCCTCGGTGACGCTGGCCTCCGTTGCCAGCGGCCCATCGCCGACCGGCATCCGGGCCTGCAGGATCTCGATTGCGATCACCGCGGCCTCATCGGCGCTGACACGCGCGTCCCTTTCGGACGCGAACAAGCCGGTGGCCACCTGGGAGAGGTCTGTTCCCTCGTAGTCTCCGCGCAGCTGGGCCGCCAGGCTCTCCCGCTTGCTCGCCTCGGCAACGTCCCCCGCGACCCGCGCCCGGGCCTCCTCCTGCACCAGCGCCACGCCGGCACCCGGTGTCGGCCGGCCGATGGCCACCCAATCCACCAGGAAGTAGTTGGCCACCGCCTGCTCGTCGCCGAACTGCAGGCGAACCGCATCCACCTCGCCCGGCCACCAAGCAATGTCCGCCACGTCGACCGTGGCCACACCATGGTCATCCCACAGGGGCTGGGGGATTGGCGCCCGCTTGTCCACGTCCCAGTTCTGGTCCTCGGCCGTGATCCACTGCAGGTAGCCGTTCCACACCGGCGTGCCCACTCGCTTCACGCGCAGCTTGGCGAAGCGATAGGCGCTGCCGTCGATCTCCAACGCCGGCGGCGACTGCACCCATGGTGCCTCGGTGCCATTGGCCGGCCGCAGCCAGCCGTCGATCACAATGGGATCGGACCCGTTGCCGGTCCAGCCCTCGGCCGTTGTGTCGAAGTACCAGATTTTCCGGCTATCGAACTGCGTGCCGCTGCCGGCCACGATCTCCGACAGCGCGCGCGACAGTGATTCAACGTCGCTCTGGCGGGTTTCGGCCTCCAGCGTGATGGCGGCCTCGCGCGCCAGTCGCTCGTTGAGGTCGCCGTCTGCTCGGTGCTGCGCCTCCTGGGCGATTGCTTCCATGGCGTCCGACACGCCCTGCTGCCGCAGCGCCGCCTCGGCCAGCAGATCGCGTGCAGCATCGGCCAGCCCGTCGGCCCGGGCAGCGGCCTCGATTGCGTCCCCCTCGATGCGGTCGGCAATCTCCTTGGCCAACCGTTGCTGCTGCTCGATCAGGTCGTTCGTGGTCGGCGACGGCGTGGCCTCCACCACGGAACCAGAGCCCGGCTTTCCGCGCACGGTCGGGGTGATCCGAAACCACCACTTCGTGCCGCTGCCGTCGCTGTAGAGGTAACGGGTTTCGACGGTACGGTAAATCTCCGTCCACGGCCCCTGCGGGCTCGGCCCGCGCTCGATCACGTAGATCACCCCGGCCTGGTCGACCGGGTTCCATTCGATCAGCACACCATCGGCCACGGGGTTGGGAACAACCCCGTCCACCGGCGGCACCTCCGGCGGTCGATAGGCCACCGGGAACCAGGTCGAGTAGCGCGGTGCCGCCGGAGACGGGGACGGCAGCGCGCCCACGCCAATTTCAACCAGCGTGAGTTTCCTTGCCAGCATTGCGGATTACCTCGCGTATACAGCGTTGAGAGATTTGCGCAGCGCGCTGCTGCTGGACGTGCGGACGCCTTGGGTGGTGGTCGCCAGCAGATCCCGCAGCAGCTGGTTCTGCTCGGTGAGCAGCGCATTGCCCTGCTGCACTGCTGTGGTGGTCTGTGATTGCGCGTCCTTGTTCACCACCAGGTCGAACACGGCACGGCTGAAGTTGTCCGGCATCGCTTCGATTGCATCGGCCAGTTGGCCCATGCTCGTGCCATCCTCCTTGTCCAGGTCGCCCACCTTCATGCCGTCGATCAGGCCGGTTACCTGGTCATACAGACCGTTGTAGTCCTTGCCGCTGGCATAGAGGTTCCGACCGAAGCCCAGCGCCGCCTGGGCCGCCGACTGCGCGGCGCTGGTATCGCCACCGGCCACCGCCCGCTGCAGCTCCTTCATCGCCTGGCCCAGCTTCTCCTGGTCCGTCAGCGGCGACAGGTCACTGATCGACAGGCCGTACTGCATGGCCTTCTTGTCCTTGTCGATCTGCGCCTGCAACTTGCCCATGTTCATGGCCCGCAGGGCTTCGATCTTGGCCAAGTCCTCAGCGCGCGCACCGGACAGGCCCAGCGCCTTGGCGTAGTCGTTGGCCGACTTCACCTGCTGGCGGTAGGTGCGCTCGATGGTCAGCGCCTGCTGCTGGTAGCTCGACAGGTCGCCGGTCATCAGCTGCGTGGAAACGTCTGCCATCAGCGTGGCGTAGTTGCCCAGCAGCCCCGTCACCTTCTGGACCTGCGTGGCCAAGTCGGTGCCGGCGACGCTGGCCAGGTCCTGGAAGTAATCAACGGCCTTGTTGACCTTCTCCACCTCCATGCCGCTGAGGGCGCGGCCCAGCTCGTCGGCATTGCCCACGGCCAGTGCGATGGAAGCACTGAGGGCCGAGAACACATCCGACGCTTCGAAGTAGCCATCCAGCTGGCCACCAAACCCTGCCGCCCGCACTGCCTCGGTAAACAGGCGGTCCGTCATGTCGGCCAGGTAGGCTTCCAGCTGGGCCTTCGCTTCCGCCGAATCCGCCGACAGCTGCAGCTTGCCCAGCGACACCTTCACCCCGGCCAGTTGCCCGGAGAGATCCACGCCCAGCTGCTTTGCCAGGTCAGTGGCTGCCCCGCGCACCTGGCGAGCCGCCATGTCGAACGTGCGATCAATGCCCGGATCCAGCGCCCCGTACTGCGTCCACTTCTTGTCCGAGCGGAACAGGCCGCCCTTGGCCTTGATATCGGCGTAGGACTGACCGTTGAAGCCCCCAAATCCGTAATCGCCCGTGATGCCCTGCCCGGTCACCTTGGGCGCACTGCGGCCGAACAGCTTGGCGTGGATGCTGGAGCCCGACAGGATGGACGCCGTCTTGTCGTTGAAGCCCAGGCCGCGGAAGCCCTTGTCCGCCAGCCCGACGGCGCCGGCCGTGGCGATCTTGCCCGCCCAGCTCTCGCCGTTGGCAATGTCCCAGCCCTGATCGAACAGCTCGGCATTCTTCATCATGCCGGCGACGACCCAGCCGATGATCGGCACCGCTGCCGCAGCGGTCGATGCGGCACCAGCACCAGCCGCCGCGGTCCCGCTCGCTGCAGAGGCGCCGCCGCCGGCGAACGCAGCCACGTTGTTGCCAAAGCCCGCGAGGCTACCGGCACTGATTCCGCTGCTCGCAGCACCTGCGCCAGCGCTGAACAATCCCTGCCCCTTCGACAGCAGGCCGGCGATGTTGCTCAGGTTCTTGCCACCGGCGGCCGATCCGTTGCCGCCGAATAGACCCATGAGGCTGTCCAGGCTGAAGCCGCCACCCTTGCCACTGATCCCATTCATGATCTGCGTCTGGATCGGGATAATCAGCTTCTGCTTTGCGATCTCGGCAATCATGTCCCGCAGCCCGCGCTTCGCCGCGTTCTTGAGGCCATCCCACAGATCGTCGAATTTGCGCATTCCATCCACTGCAAAGTCGGCGAACGCATCGACACCGTCGGCTAGGCCAGAGACGATTACGTTGGCCATCGCCTCGACGTGCGCTGCGGATTCCTCAACCTGCAGCGACAGTTCCGCAGCAGCTGCTGCCGCCGCCAGCATGGACTGCTCGTAGTCCTCGTAGCTGGCTGCCCCCTTGGCCAGCGCCAGTGCCTCCTTGCTGCCGGCCGCCTCGACTGCCTTCTGCAGTTCGTCGCGCATGTCCTTTTCGTTCACCAGCTGTCGGCGATACAGCTCGCGGGCGCGCCCAACCTTGCCCAGCATGACCAGCTCAGTATCGAACGTCGCCAGCAGCTGCTCAGGCCCGGCCATAGCCTTTTCAACTTCCGCAGCGACTTTGGCGTACTCCACTGCGCTCTGGCCCATGAGCACATTGGCGTCGGCCTGGGCAATGTTGCCCTTGGCCAGCAGCTCGTTGTACTCGGCCATGTTGCCAAGGTGTTTAGCCATGGCCTCGGCCAACGGCCCCTCCATGGCGCCGGCGGCTTCTTGTGCTTGCTGCCTGTAGCGTGCGATTTCCTCGGCGCGGCGCTTTGCCTCGTTGTCCGATCTTTCTCGATCAGACTTCCCAATATTTCCCGTAGGCTTGTAGCCAACCGAGTTCGACTTGAGGGCGGAATCAGGCAGCATCTGCCCGTTGTCAATCAGGGTGACTTGGGGCCCATATCGACGTGTCAACTCGCGCTGGATGCGAAGGCGCTCTGCAAGAAGCCGCTCAGCTTCCTTGTCGCGTTGGGGAGAGGGAGCCTCGACCGTGAGCAGCAGTCGGCGCCTTGCGCCAAGGTCGCCCATCTGCTCATTGAGCGCATCTTCTGTAGCGCTACTGAGAGCACCTGGAGCGGCACCCTCCAAGGCCTGAAGTTCCGCCATGCGGCCAATCAGATTGACGATCTGAACTGCACCGCTGGCCATCTCGCCCGTAAGCTCCGCGACCCAACGGGTGACGCTCGCGAACGCATTCCGCGTCTGCTGCGAAGCCATGAACTCTGTCAGGTTGTTCAGCTCGGGCAGCAGCTCCTCCGCGACACTGACCTTGAGCCCCTTCATCGCAAGGTCCGCTTCCTGCGTGATCTCGCGGAGGCGAACTGTCGCTTTCGACGTGTTCCCGTCAATGATCGCCCCCGCTGCTGCGGCGGCATCGCCCCACTGCTTGAACCCGGCACTGCTGTTCCGCAGGAGGGGAATCAGATGGGCCGAGTCACTGGCGATGGCCTCCATGTAGGTGACCATTTCCGATTGCGAAAGGTTCGCTCGCTCCAGGCTATTGAAGAACAATCCAAGTGCATCGGGACCTGAAAGGGTTCGGAACTGCTCAGCCGTTACCCCCGTGCGCTTGGCAATGTTCTCGAAGAAGTCGGCCATCGCGCCGCCGCCCGTCTGGACGTAGTCGCCGATCTTGTCCTGCACATCCTTGAAAATGTCCGCCAATTTCTCATGACTAATTCCGACCACGTTGGCACCCGCAGCCATACGTTGGAAAGTCTCTGAGCTACTGCCCGAGAGGGATGCAAGGCGCTCGTACTGAACTCCGAGTTCAGCCACCTCACGTGTCCAGGCTACTGCCGCCGCGCTTGTGCTCGTGATGCCTGCCGAAAGAGCCAAACCAATGGCCGTGCCAGCCTTCTTGGCAATAGCCTGCATGCGGTTCATCGATTGCTCGAACTGCCGAGCGGCTTGACCGGCGTCCTTTACAAAGGAGCCGGTCTTCATCAAAAGATCGACGGTGAGTGTGTAAAGAGACATTGCGGCTCCAGAAACGAAGAAGCCCCGCTCATGGCGGGGCTTTAGGTGGGCGCCGGTAACTCCGGCCTATCTACCCATGATCTGCGATTGGTGGCGCTCAGCCTGAATGACGCGAGCCAGCGCAACCAAGAAAATGCCGAACGCGATTGCGCCGACCCCCATGGTTGCCTTGGTGAGCATCAATGCTCCGGCCAATGCGGCCAAGAGCCCAAGAACTGTCAGCAGGATGTACATCGTTCCCTCTCTGCTTTGATTGTCCGGGAATGATGCCACTGTTGGAGGCTCTCGGTCAGGCGGGCACCTCTTCGAACTCCATGTATCCCGTGAAGTACTGTCGGCTAATGTTCTCCGCGCTCGGTAGCTGAGTTGGGTAGCCGTACAGCGCGGATCGCGCTGCCAGCCTCAGATCCAACGCCTTTGTTGCTATGTCCCTGTACTGAGGGACCACACAGGAACGGCGGCGCCCGGCCAGCGCCGCAGCGACTGTCTCCCAATCGCCCCCCGCCAGCCCGCCGCCCCGAACAACGTCGGTAGCCCGGCCCGAAAAGCTGCAGGTCAGGCGGCGGTACACCGCGCCGGGAACAGTGTTGACCTGACCGCCCTTCGTTCGCGTGTGAGCGCTGGTGTCGATGGTRGCGACACCCCATCCGTCGCTGATACCAACGTCGACAGCCTGGAAGATCGCAATCTCGCCGATATCGACGTTCGTCACCGTTGCGTCGATCTCCACCGACACAGTCGCAACAGGCACCTGCGCCTGTGGAAATAGCCACGCGCACACGCTGCCGTCAGGGAGCCGCGTGGTTGTGCCCACTGCGCCTGCAGCACGAACCTCAACGCCAGGAGGGACGTTCAGACCCAGCGCTGCCACGATCCCTGGCACGACAGCCTGTGCCAGCGTGACCGTGACAGACAACGGCCCCGTCCTGCGGATCCGGCTGGCGCGACCCGGCTTGCCATCGAACAACGCTGAGCCCTGATCGCTACTCAGCCACGTTCCGCCGGCCAGCGTCACGGTCACCGCTGCAGGCATTCCAAATCCGATAAGCACGTTTCACCCCCACAAGGTCAGCACCACATCACCCGTGGCTGGGTTTCGCTCAACTCTGCGCACCAGCACCGGCTTGCCGTCGGCCAGGCCGTACCGGCTGTAGGTCAGGCGGCCAATCTGCCCGGGCAGCGGCGCAAGTTGCTGATCGCCGCGGACGGTGACCTGATAGAAGAAGCGCTGCCGCTCGTAAATCGCCACCACCCGGTCGATTTCGGCCTGGGCATCGGCTGCCCGCCAGAACAGCGAGATCACCGGATCTGCTGCGTCTGCCCGGCGGTAGTGAGCGTTCAGCGGGCCCGCAGCGAATACCTGGCCGCGATAAAGGGCGGTCAACTCGTCGCGCCGCGCCTGCGGAACGTCGACCACATCGGTGACCAGATCCGACGCACCGAGAGCCTGGGCATTCGGCCTGTAGGCCATGCGCCGCGTCAGGCTGGGTGCGTCATCCGGCACGCCCACCAGGTCACTGGCCATATCGTCTTCGGTCAGCTCGAACGCCGGCACGCCCTGGTAGCTCTCCGGCGCCACCACCCGAACGAACCGCAGCACCCCCGTCGCATCTTGGTAGCAGCCCGTTCCGTAGCTCGGCAGAATGGCGTTGAGCGCATCGCGGCCCGTGATCGAGGTTCCCGCGTAGTAGCCGACCCCGGCGTAACCCGAGGCCGCATCCACGGCAGCGCAGTCCGCTGCCGACCATGCCCCCATGCTGAGCCGCCCCATGATCTCGGCGACCGCCACAGACAGCGTGGCGGGCGCCATGCCGCCCCCCACGCTGGACAGGTCAACCACAACCGGCGTCACTGGCGGAGACTTCATCAGCAACTGCTGGCGATCCGGAGCCACCTCGAACGTCCCCGGCTCCATCAGGTCGCCGCGATCCATGACGGCGTCGACGTAGACCGGGYCATCCGCCAGGAACATGGACGTGGCATCAGAGTTGCCGCCGGCCGCCGGCACGCTCGCCACCGCACCGATCACAACCGGCTGTGGCTTCCATGCCAGAGTCGCGACATTGGGG
>NZ_JBFTOJ010000133.1:0-11779 GCF_056397905.1 Stenotrophomonas sp. 05L414_2 | reverse complement strand
GGTCCAGAGGAGCGCCAACACCGGTCGGTTCCGGCAGTTTGCCGCTGAGGTAGACCGTCGTACGCCCTGGGGGCACCTCGACAGCGTAAGCAACAGGAATAGCCTCGGATGTATGACGCTTGATGTCTGTGGCCGATACGGGGAGCGCCGTGGCTGCGCACACGACCATCACAGCCATGGTTTTGACCTTGTTCACTGCCTTCATTGTGCTCGATCTCCGTTTTCTGGTGAACGACGTTACGCCCGTCAAGTGGCGGGTGATGCAATGAAGATAGCAGCACACTGAGCCCCTCTACAGAGTCAATCACGTCGGCGCAGGCTCATCCGCACACCCATGTTCCCATTCACGCGCGTGCGGTGCTGGTGGCACAAAGAAGAAGGGCGGACCTTGCGGCCCGCCCTCCTCTTTCTGCTGTCACGCTTCGATGGATCAGAAGCGCTGGGTGTACTTCATGTAGTAGTAGCGACCGATGTCGAAGCCACCGTAGTAGGAGAAGCTCGAGTTCGGCTGGCTGTACATGACCGGGCCTTCGTGGTTGAACACGTTGTTGGCACCGACCGAGACCGTAGCCTGCCACGGCAGGGTGTAACGCACCTGCACATCGTGGAAGGTGTTCGAACCAACCTTGCGGGTCGGCTGGCCCAGGGTGTAGGCCGAGGTGAAGTCAGGCAGGTTGCACTCGGTGTCGTAGGAGCACGGCTCCTTCATGCTCGAGTAGTAACGCACGGCCCAGTTCACGCCCAGGTTGCCCAGGCTCCAATCGACATTCAGGTTCGAGCGGACGCGGAAGTTCGCACCCCAGTCGCCGGTTGCCCAGCTGGTGTGCTGCTCGACCGGAGTCTCGGCTTCGTTGTCGCGCTTGTACTCGAGGTAATCGACGTAGGTGGTCTTCCAGTCAACCACGATCTTGCCGAAGGAGAACTCCGGCAGGCGGTACTTGATGCCCAGGTCGTAACCTGCGGTTTCCTGGTAGCCACCGTTGATCAGGGTACGGGTAACGTCGACCACCTGGTTGACGGTGCGGCCTTCGGTACCGCGGCTGAAGCGGTCACACGCCGACGCCACGCCCAGCACGTAGCACTGGTTGAGGATCGAGGTCACCGACTCGGCGGCGATCACGTTGTTGATGCGGATCTTCCACCAGTCCAGGCTGACGTCCAGGCCCTGCACGAAGTTCGGGCTGTAGACCAGGCCAGCAGTCCAGGTCTTGGAGGTTTCCGGCTGCAGTTCCGGGTTGGAACCCGACTCGAAGGCGCTGTAGGACTGGGTGCCCGGGCCGGTCGACTGTGCGCCACCGGAGGTGATCTGGCGGAAGTTCGCCGGAACGCCACGTGCGCCGCAGGCCGCGGCAACCGACGGATTGCGCGAAGCCGAGCCGAAGCTGCTGTCGCACGGATCGGTGTAGGCGTCGAAGGTCTGCGAGGTGCCGCCGTACATGTTGGCGATATTCGGCGCGCGGAAGCCCGTCGAATAGGTCGCACGCACCAGCAGGTCGTCGATCGGCTTCCACTTCAGGCCGAACTTGCTGTTGATGGTGTCGCCGAAGGTGTTGTAGTCCGAATAGCGACCGGCCATGTCGAGCGACAGTTCCTTGGCGAACGGCATGTCGGCCAGCACCGGCACGTTCAGTTCGACGTAGAACTCGTCGAGCTTGTAGCTGCCCTTGGTCGGTGCGCCGGCCAGGTCGGTGCTCAGGCCCGACTGCAGCAGTGCATCCGGGTTGTACTCACCGCTTTCCTGGCGGTGCTCGTAACCGGCAGCGATGGCCAGGTCACCGGCCGGCAGCGTGAACAGCGAACCGGAGATGTTGGCGCTGTAAGCCTTGGTGGTGTTGGTGTAGGTGTCGTGGCTCGGCAGGAACAGGTAGGCCTGCAGTGCCGGGTCAGCCAGCGAACCGTTGCCGGTGGAGCCGTACGGTGCGAGCGGGTTCCACGGGGTGCAACCGGCGATCACCTTGCCCGGGGTGCCGCAACGGGCAACGTCGCCGTCCATGAAGGACGGGCCGACGGCGTTCTGCACGTTCGGGATGAACAGGTTGCCGGTGCCGGTCTTGACGCCCTTGTTCTGGTTGTAGACGTAGCCCACGTCCCAGTCCCAGAACTTGTCGGCGAACTCGAACGAGCCTTCCAGGCCGGCCGAGAAGCGGAAGGTTTCCTGCTCGGACTCGGTCTGGCGCGGGAACTCGGAGGTGCGACGGATGAAGTTCGCGTCCTTGCCCAGCGGGTTGTAGATGCTGTCGGCCGACAGCGGGGTGCCGTAGACCTCGGACTGGTACGGGTAGCCGGCAATCTGCGAGGTCGCGGTGCGCTTGGTGTACAGCACGTTCGCGGTGGCGCGGATGTTGTCGGTCAGGTCGTAGTTGCCGTTGGCAAAGACCGAGCGACGGGTCAGCTTGTTCTGCAGCCACATTTCCTGGCTGGCATTGGTGTAGTCGGCGGTGCCGAACTCACGGAAGTCGCCCATGCCGTTGCCGGCACCGGTATTGGCACGGGTGTACCAGATATCGTCGTTGGCGTCCTTCGGGGTACCCATGTCGTCGATCAGCACGCCCTGGTTCGACGCCGGCGACCAGCCATTGGCATCGTCGTCGGTCGGGAACGGGTGGAAGCGGCCGTTCGGGTAGCGGCTGAAGGAACGATCCTTGGCCTTGACCTCGTCTTCCTTGCTGTATTCGGCGCCGAAGGTGATCGAACCGCGCTCACCGGTCTGGCCGTAGACGAAGTTGTAGACCTGCTTCTGGCCGTCGCCCTGGCCGTACTGGCCACCGTAGACGCTGGCTTCCAGGCCGTCGAAGTTCTTGCGGGTGATGATGTTGACCACGCCGGCGATGGCGTCGGAACCATAGATGGCCGATGCACCGTCGGTCAGCACTTCGATGCGTTCCACGACCGAGGTCGGGATCGAGGCCAGGTCGGTGTAGCCGCCGGTGCTGGTGCCCATGCGCTTGCCGTCCAGCAGCACCAGGGTGCGCTCCGGGCCGAGGTTGCGCAGGTCGACGTACTGGCCGCCGACTTCTTCGCCCGAAGACAGGGCATCGGCGCGGCTGATCGCCGGCGAACCGGTCGCCGACAGGTTCTGCACGATGTCGGCAACGCTGGTGAAGCCCTGCTTTTCAATGTCGGCGCGCTGCAGCGCGATCACCGGCTGCGCGGTTTCCATGCTCGCCTGGCGGATGCGCGAACCGGTGACCGAAATGCGGTCCAGGTCGGTCGTGCCGCCGGCAGCTGCGTCCTGCGCCGAAGCGAAGGACGGTGCCAAGGCAAGCGCAATGCCGGCCGGCAGCAAGCCGAGCCGCACTGCGGGAATACGAACGTTCATCAATCTCTCCAAGGTACGTGTTAGTAGCGTGTTAAAACGCCGTAGCACGTTACGATTGCGTTGCAGCGCTGTATTTGCGCGACACAACCGGAGACTTTGCGGAGTGTGGCGGAAGCTGTCCGTCATTCTCGCGGAAGCGCGAGGCGGACTGGCCGTAGCGGGCGCGGAAGGCACGCGCGAAGCTGCAGCAGTTGTCGAAACCGCTGGCGGCAGCGACTTCGCCGACCATCATGTCGGTATCGCGCAGCAGATCGGCCGCACGTTCGAGGCGCAACCGTGCCGAAAGCGACTGCGGGCTTTCCTCGTACAGGCTCTGGAACGTCTTGGAGAGATACCAGCTGGAGAAGTTGGTCAGCTCGGCCAGTTCGCCGATGCGCACCACACGGTGGCTGTTGCCTTCCAGATACAGGCGCGCGCGCTGCATGCGACCAAACACCTGGCGCTTGCGGCTGCGCGAGCGGCCCGGGCAACGCTGTACGTTGTCGGCCAGGCTGCGCTGCAGACCGGCCAGATGCAGCAGCAACGGACGCAGTGCCTGCGCCGGCTGCCCGCTGGCGAGGGCGTCACGCCACAGGCGCAGCGCCACCCGCGCATCAGCGCGGTTCATCTGGCCACGACCGGCGTACAGGCCGCAGTCGGCCATTTCGGTCAGCACGCGCAGCGCTTCCACGTTCAGGTTCATGCCCACGCACAAGCCGTTGCGCCCGGCCTGGACCAGCGGCCTGGACTCCTTCTCGAACGCGATCCACTCGCCCTGGCGAAGCCGGAACCGCCCTTCCTTGGCTTCCACCCACGAGGTGCCGCGCACCTGCATCCAGACGCTGAAACTGGTGCCGGCGGTCTGCAGGCTGCCGAGGCGGGCAACCCCCATGCAGGTCGGCGCGACATCGTCGATCGCCTTGTCCAGGGATACGGTTTGGCCACGATCAGCCAGCGAGAGTTGACGCATAGGGGCACCACGGATTTGCCAAGTACAGGCCTCCGTTTTGCCAAATGAGGTGACAGCGCGTCAGGAAAGACTGCCGAGATCGCCACGAATTCGCGGCGAGATCGTCACGAAGAAATTACGAAGGCCCTTTCTCGTTCAAGATCAATAATTTGGAGAATGCCGGGAACAGTGCGGGCGGTTGTTCGGGCAATCGCATCACACCGATGTCGGCACCATCGCTGATGGCCAGGGCCAGGTACAGGCTGTTTCCGTCGGCACTGGCGCTCAGTCCATTGCCCGCGCTCAGCCGCTGGGCGTCCAGGCAACGCTCGGCTTCTTCGCGTCCGGACTGGATACGGACCAGGGTCGTGCCACAGCTGGCACTGCTGCCGAGGTAGTCGATGCTGCCGTTGCCGGCCACCGTCCAGGTCCGGTAGCGCCAACGGCTGGGCCGGTCCTCACTGACCTGCTGCACGCTGGCAGGGGTCAACGCTGCGTCCACCGACCACAGCCCACCGGCTGCCAGCCGGGTGAACAGCACCCGCCCGGTACTGCGGTCGAAGCGCGCCTGCGATACGCCTTCCAGGCTGGCCAACCGCCGCCATGGCTGCGCGCTGCGGTCGAACAGGCTCAAGCGGGTGTGCTGGTCGGCATCACGTTCGACCACCAGCAGCTGCTCCGCGTCTGCGCCGTACAACGCCTGCAATGGCTGCTCGGCGGGAACCGGAAGGCGATGCAGTTGTTCATCGCGCGGTGCGATCTCGTAGACAACCGCTTCGCCATGCTCATCGCGGCCCACCACCAGCAGATGCCGGCTGTCGGCCGACCAGTCGGGCGCCTGCCGTGCCTCGGGCTTCAGCCCCTCGATCGGCCGCAGCGACTCCGGCCGCTGCATGTCGGCCCACCACAGGGCGAAGCTGCCGGAACGATCGGAACTGAACACCAGTTGCCGCCCATCCGGTGCCACCATCGGTTGCCCGTCGCGGCCACTGGAGGCGAACAGGCGCTCACCGGCACCGCCCTGCGCGGGCATCCTGAACACCCCGAACTGCGCGCGCCGATGCACGAACGCCAGCATGTCGCCGCGGCGGGACACTGCCGGCCACTGCGCATCGTCGAGCCCAGCGTCGCGCAACGTGCGGCGCTCGACGTCGAGGTAGTACAGGCGTGCTTCGCTGTCCACGCGGCGACCGAACACGATATGCCGACCGTCGCCCAGCCACGCCCAACCACGCAGTTCGGCCGATTCGGCGGTCAACTGCTCGGGCGTGCCGCCGCTGGCAGGCATCCGCCACAGGTCGCCCAGCTGGGGGTTGCGGACAAACACCAGCCATCGGCCATCCGGGGAATAGCGCGGGGCGTAGTCGAAATCATCCTCGTCGACAGCGTACTCCAGCGCACGCCATTGGCCGGTGGCCAGATCGAGCACGCGGATGCCGCGATGGGCATAGCGACCGACCATGCTGCCGAAGACCAGGCCACGACCATCGGGCGTCCAGTCGAAACTGAGCAGCTCGGTGCCGTCGCAGCGCGTGGCCTGGCGCACGGCGCCGCCGGTGGCGCTGGCGATCAGCACCTGGCAGCTGGCATCGGCACCAAAGCGGGCGAAGGCGATTTCGCGGCCATCGGGCGACCAGTTCGGGAAACGGTCGCTGGCACCTGCCGGTGGCGATAGCAGCTGGCGCGCGGGGGCATTGCCGGAGGTCTGCACCTTGATGGCGTTGCCGCCGGCGCCATCGTCGTTGGCGCCTTCGTAGGCGACCTGCGATCCATCAGGAGAAAGTGTGGGATAGGTCTCAAAACCGGCCGTCGCGGTAATCAATCGATACGGCCGCTCCGGACTTCCGATCACCCGCGTGCCGTTCTCCACTGCCGCATCCACCGGAGAATTCACCGGCGCCGGGCGGCGCAGCAGCAGTACGCTCAACACCACCAGCGCAAGCAGCATCACCACGCCCAGTGCCAGCAGCAGGCGACGGCGCAGACGGCGCCAGCGGCGGCTTCCGCGTTCAACCGCCGGCACGCCGGCGGCGGCCACGGCATCCGGCGCAGGCGGCTGTGATGCGGTCGAGTCCTCTRCAACGGCGATCGCATCGGTCTCGTGGTCCGCCAGCGGTTGCACCGGCACAAGCAGGCGGTAGCCGGTCTTGGCGATGGTCTCGATGTACGCCTGGCCGTTGTCGTCGTCGACGCTGAACGCCTTGCGCAGCTGGGTCACGGCCTGGGTSAGCACATCGTTGGTSGGCAGCGTGTCSGGCCACACYTCGGCGAACAGYTCGTCRCGGGTCACCACCCGCCCCGGCTGCCGCATCAACACGCGCAGCACGCCCAGCGACTTGGGCGTCAAACGGCGTGTACGGCGGGCACCGGCGACTTCGACCTCACGCGAGGACAAAGTAACGATGCACTCACCGACGCGGACGCGGTCGGATTCAGGCGACTGGATTTCGCTGTTGATCATTCGTTGCTATGGGGCTGAAACAGGCCGCAAACACTGTTCACCATCGATCCCTTCCCATCCTTGGCACAGCAAGAAGCCAGATTCCGCACAAAGCATCGGCGCATACCGCAAAAAAAACGAAGCCTCCGGATATTAGCCTATGCGAGTTACCTCGCCTATCGCGTGGTCGACATCAGGCTCTCTCTCGCCGACGCATTCACATAATACGCATCATCATTCGCGCCCTTTTGGGCGCGATATTTTTATCTGGCGTTCATTTTCAGAAGCGTTTCAGCATGGTCAGGCCAACCAGCCGCGAAACCACCAGCGCTACGTACATGACGCCGGAAAACTGCTCCAGCATTACCAGCGCGCGGGCCTGCGGATGCAGTGGCACGACGTCGCTGAGACCTACCCCCGACAATAAGCTGAAGCTCAGATAAAGCAGCTCCATCCATGTGCGCTGCGCGCCGCCACTGGCGCCCTGGAAACTGCCCGGATACCACTGCTGACATACGGCAAAGGTAAAAGCGAATGCCCATGCCAGCAGAGTGAACGTGGCACCGGCGGCGAACAGCTCGTCGCGCGTCACTTTGTGGTCCTGCAGCATGTAAGCGATCAGCGCACCGGCGGTGTAGAAATACAGCAGGCTTTCCAGCAGCTGCGCGGTGATGCCCAGTGCAGGCCGGTCGAGCAGGGCCGCCGAAAGGGAAAACACCACCGCCGGGATGGCCAGCACCAACGCCAGCCATGTCCCCAGCGGGCTGCGCTGCACCACCCACAGTGCCAGGCCGAGCACGGCCATGCCGAATACGCCTACTGCCGCGCGCCCGGCAGCAGTTTCGTCCAACGCCGGGTATAGCAGCACCGACAACAGCTGTGCGCCGAGCAGCCAGGCAGAGGGATGACGGCGGGCGATGGCCAGCCAGCGGGTGGTGACGGCAATGGGCATGGTTCCGTGTCCCCGGGGAACGATGGGGCGAGGATAGCGGCATGTCGGTGAGTTGGGTGACTGGACGGTGCCGGGCATGACCCGGCACTGCCCATCTGCGATCAGCCCTGCTGGTACACCTCGGCGCCGGCCGCCCGGAACTGCTCGGACTTTTCCTGCATGCCCTTCTCGGCGTACTCGCGCACGTCCTGGGTGATCTTCATCGAACAGAAATGCGGGCCGCACATCGAACAGAAGTGGGCCAGCTTGTGCGCGTCCTTGGGCAGGGTCTCGTCGTGGAATTCCTTGGCCTTCTCCGGGTCCAGGCCGAGGTGGAACTGGTCTTCCCAGCGGAATTCGAAGCGTGCCTTGCTCAGCGCGTTGTCACGCACCTGCGCACCCGGATGCCCCTTGGCCAGGTCAGCAGCATGGGCGGCGATGCGATAGGCCATGATGCCGTCGCGCACGTCCTGCCGGTTGGGCAGGCCCAGATGCTCCTTCGGCGTGACGTAGCAGAGCATGGCAGTGCCGAACCARCCGATCATCGCCGCACCGATCGCGSWGGTGATGTGGTCGTASCCCGGTGCGATGTCGGTGGTCAGCGGGCCAAGCGTGTAGAACGGCGCCTCGCCGCAYTCGCGCAGCTGCTTGTCCATGTTCTCCTTGATCAGCTGCATCGGCACATGGCCGGGGCCTTCGATCATGGTCTGCACGTCGTGCTTCCACGCAATCTTCGTCAACTCGCCCAGCGTCTCCAGCTCGCCGAACTGCGCCGCATCGTTGGCATCGGCAATGCAGCCAGGACGCAGGCCATCACCCAGCGAGAAGGTCACGTCGTAGGCCTTCATGATTTCGCAGATGTCTTCGAAATGCGTGTAGAGGAAGTTTTCCTTGTGGTGGGCCAGGCACCACTTGGCCATGATCGAACCGCCGCGGCTGACGATGCCGGTAACCCGCCTGGCGGTGAGTGGCACATAGCGCAGCAGTACCCCGGCATGGATGGTGAAGTAGTCCACGCCCTGCTCTGCCTGTTCGATCAGGGTGTCGCGGAAGATCTCCCAGGTCAGCGCTTCGGCGCGGCCGTCGACCTTCTCCAGCGCCTGGTAGATCGGCACCGTACCGATCGCCACCGGCGAATTGCGGATGATCCATTCGCGCGTTTCATGGATGTGCTTGCCGGTTGACAGGTCCATCACCGTGTCGCCGCCCCAGCGGATCGCCCACACCAGCTTTTCCACTTCCTCTGCAATGCCCGAGGACACCGCGCTGTTGCCGATGTTGGCGTTGATCTTGRYCAGGAAGTTGCGGCCGATGATCATCGGCTCGCTTTCCGGGTGATTGATGTTGTTGGGCAGCACCGCACGGCCGCGGGCGATTTCCTCGCGCACGAATTCCGGGGTGATGATCTGCTGGATCGACGCACCGAATGCCTTGCCAGGATGCTGCTGCAGCAGTGCGGCATCGCGGATGGCTTCCAGCCGCTGGTTTTCGCGGATTGCCACGAATTCCATTTCCGGTGTGATGATGCCGCGGCGCGCATAGTGCATCTGGGTGACGTTGGCGCCGGCCCGCGCGCGACGTGGCAGGCTGCGCGCGGGAAGACGGACCGGGTCCAGCTTCGGATCATGCTCGCGCGCGCGGCCGAACGAGGAGCTGAGGCCGTCGAGCTGTTCGGTGTCGTTGCGCTCCTCCACCCAGCCACGGCGCAGTGCCGGCAGGCCCGCAGACAGGTCGATGCGCACGTCCGGATCGGTGTACGGGCCGGAGGTGTCGTAGACGGTGACCGGTGCGTTCTCTTCGCCGCCGAACACGGTCGGCGTGCGGGTCAGCGCGATCTCGCGCATCGGCACCTGCAGGTCCGGGCGCGAGCCAGGCACGTGGATCTTGCGCGAGCCGGGTATCGGCCGGGTCACGGATTCGGAGAGTTGCTGGGCCTGTTGCTGCAGGGCGGAGAGCTGTGCGTTCATCGGGCATCGTCCAGGAAGGTCAGGGACGAAGCGGCGGCGCACTGCACCCGCGCACGGACGGCACCAAGGCGCTCCTTGGGCAGGTTCCGGGTACGGCTGCATTGCAAAGCTTCCCTACGCCGGTATGAGCCGGATCAGGTTCCAAGGGACTATCTCAACCGTGGCCACAAGGCCGCGGTACCCCCGCTTCTTGGTGGGCATTAGAGCATAGAAACCACTCGACCTCCTGGCCGTTCATCCACGCAGGGCGCAGATCTGCCGCACCCGCGTTAACAGAACCGTGACGTCGCATTCAGTAACGTGCACGCGCGCCGCACCGTTGCACGTGGCGCTTTCCCTGCCGCCATCGCGGTGCCTGTCCGGTGCGCGCACACTKTCGCCGGCCYACTCCCTGCAAGCTTTCGCTCGCTCCCCTCAATCCCTTGATCGGAGAAGCTCCTTCATGGTGTTTCGCATTTCCATCGCACTGGTGCTTGCCCTGGTGCTGCTGGCCGGCCTCGCGCCCGGTCCCTTCAATACCGTCGTGCAGGCGGCGCTGGCTGATGTCATCCGCAGCGTCGGTTGGCTGTACCTGCTGGTGGTGTTCCTGGCGCTGGTGTTCCTGATGTACCTGGCCTTCGGCCGCTTCGGCAACCTGCGCATCGGTGGCGAAGACGCTGAACCCGAATTTTCGCGCGCCAGCTGGATGTCGATGCTGTTYGCCGCSGGCATGGGCATCGGCCTGGTGTTCTGGGGCGCGGCCGAGCCGATCTCACACTTCACCAAGCCACCGGAAGGCATTGCGCCACAGAGCATGGATGCCGCGCGTGCATCGATGCGCTATGCGTTCTTCCACTGGGGCCTGCATCCGTGGGCGATCTATGCACTGATCGGCCTGGCGATGGCCTGGTTCCAGTTCAACCGCAATGGACGGGGGCTGGTCAGCGATATGCTGCAGCCGATCATCGGCCGCCACCATCGCGGCTGGATCGGCCGTGTCGTCAACATCGCGGCGGTGGTCGCCACGGCSATCGGCGTGGCGACGACGCTCGGCTTCGGCACCATCCAGATCGCTGCAGGCGTGGAGCGCGTATTTGGCCTGCAGGCGACTGTACCGGTGCAGATGACCATCATCGCCATTGCCTTCGTGCTGTACATGGCCTCGACCGCCAGCGGTGTGGAGCGCGGCGTGAAGTGGCTGTCCAACTTCAACCTGGCACTGGCTGCATTGCTGGCCGCGACCGTACTTGTGCTGGGGCCGACTGGCTTCATCTTCGATACGTTCACCACCACGCTGGGTTCCTACCTCAACCAGCTGGTGACCATGAGCCTGCGCATGTCGCCGTTCTCCGGCAGCACGTGGGTGGCCGACTGGACGATCTTCTACTGGGCCTGGTGGATTTCGTGGGCCCCGTTCGTGGGCTCCTTCATCGCGCGCATCTCGCGCGGCCGCAGCGTGCGCGAGTTCGTGATCGGCGTGGTGTTGGCACCGACCCTGCTGGGCTTCTTCTGGTTCGCCGTGTTCGGGGGAACGGCATTGTGGGCGCAGATCTTCGGCCACGCCGACCTTGTACAGGCACTGGGCAATGGCTATGAGACGGTGCTGTTCACCCTGTTCGACAGCCTGCCGGCGTCGCTGATGCTGTCGGCGGTGGCGTTGGTGCTGTTGATGATCTTCTTCGTGACCTCAGCCGATTCGGCGGTGCTGGTACTGGCCAGCATGTCCACCGACGAAGCCGGGGATCCGCCGCTGAAGCGCAAGCTGGCGTGGGGCATCGCGGTAGCGTTGATTGCGGCGGCATTGCTGCTGGCTGGCGGGCTGGATGCGTTGCAGGGCATGATCACGATTGCGGCGTTGCCGTTCGCGCTGCTGATGGTGCTGGTGATGGTGTCGCTGTACCGGGTGCTGGACCAGGAGTACACGCGCGAGCGGCGGCAGGCGCAGCGCCAGCGGCGCATGATCGATGCGTGGATCGCACGCGAGATGGCGGCGCAGGAAGAGACCCAGGCGGAGGCGGCACGCGCGCAGGATCAGGATTGAGGGTGTTTTGCAGCCTGCGGCTGCACCGCTTTTTTCAGGCAAAGGCAACGGCCGAAGCCAAGGCGGCTCTGGGTTGCTGCTTGCCTGGCGGGGAGGGGGCCGATGGCGGGACACGCCGCAAGTACGTCCCTGTAGGCTCGGCCACGGCATCCATGCCGTGGACGGTCCCGCCAT
>NZ_JBFTOJ010000132.1:0-11841 GCF_056397905.1 Stenotrophomonas sp. 05L414_2 | reverse complement strand
GGGCACCTTCGCGGTGATGCTGGCGCTGGGGTTCTCGATCAACGTATTGACCATGTTCGGCATGGTGCTGGCGATCGGCATCATTGTTGACGACGCGATCGTGGTGGTCGAGGGCGTGGAGCGGATCATGGCCGAAGAGGGGCTGCCGCCGCGCGAGGCCACGATCAAGGCGATGCGTGAGCTGACCGGTGCGGTGATCGGCATCACCCTGGTGCTGACGGCGGTGTTCATCCCGATGGCGCTGGCCAGTGGTTCGGTTGGTGCGATCTACCGCCAGTTCAGCGTGGCGATGTCGGTGTCCATCCTGTTTTCGGCCCTGCTGGCGCTGAGCCTGACCCCGGCGCTCTGCGCGACGCTGCTGCGGCAGGGCACACGTGGTCACCATGGCCGCGGCGGCGTGTTCGGTGCGTTCAACCGCGGCTTCGAGCGCATGACCGGGCGTTACCAGCAGGGCGTGGCGGCCGTACTGCGGCGCAGTGGCCGGGTGATGGGCCTGTTCGCTGCCTTGCTGGTGGCACTGCTGATCGGCCTGCATTGGTTGCCGGGTGCGTTCCTGCCGGAAGAGGACCAGGGCTATTTCATGACTTCCATCCAGCTGCCGGCCGAAGCAACCGCCGAGCGTACGCTGGCGGTGGTCGAAGCTTACGAACAGCATGTCGCCTCGCGGCCGGCGATCGCGTCCAACCAGGCCATCCTCGGCTACAGCTTTTCCGGTTCCGGCCCAAGTGCGGCGCTGACCTACACCATGTTGAAGGACTGGGGTGAACGCGGCGGCAGCACCGCATCGGACGAGGTGAAGGCGGCGCAGCAGGCCATGGCAACGGTCCCGGAAGGCGAGGTGATGAGCGTGATGCCGCCGGCCATCGACAGCCTTGGCCGTTCCTCCGGCTTCTCGCTGGCGCTGCAGGCGCGTACCGGACAGGGCCAGGCCGAGCTGCGCGCTGCCCTGCAGCAGCTGTTGAAGCTGGCAGAGGCAAGTCCGTTGCTGGCCGATGTGAATGCCGATGGCCTGCCGGCGGGCAGCAATGTACGGCTGGACATCGATCGCGCCAAGGCCGAAGCGATGGGCGTGGCGTTCACCGACATCAGTGCCACGTTGTCGGCGGCAATGGGCTCGCAGTACGTCAACGATTTTCCAAATCGCGGGCGCATGCAGCAGGTGATCATGCAGGCCGATGCGCCGTACCGGATGGAGCTGGAGGACGTGCTGAAGCTGTATGTCCGCAACAGCGAAGGCGGCATGGTGGCACTGTCCGAGCTGGTCACCCCGCACTGGACCGAGGCGCCGCTGCAGCTGCAGCGTTACCTGGGGTTCCCGGCATTGAATCTGTCCGGCACACCTGCCGGCGGGGTGTCCACCGGCCAGGCGATGGTCGAGATGGAGCGCCTTGCCCAGCAGCTGCCAGCGGGCTTCGCCCTGCAGTGGACCAGCCAGTCGCTGCAGGAGCGTGAGTCCGGCGCACAGGCGCCGTGGTTGCTGCTGCTGTCGATGCTGGTGGTGTTCCTGGTGCTGGCGGCGTTGTACGAGAGCTGGTCGATCCCGCTTGCGGTGATGCTGGTGGTGCCGTTGGGCCTGCTCGGCGCTGTTGCTGCGGTGTTGCTGCGCGAGATGCCCAATGACGTGTTCTTCAAGGTCGGCATGATCACGGTGATCGGACTTTCGGCGAAGAACGCGATCCTGATCGTCGAGTTCGCCCGCCAACTGCAACAGCAGGGACGCGGTCTGGTCGAGGCGACCATCGAAGCAGCACGCCTGCGATTGCGACCGATCGTGATGACCTCGCTGGCGTTCGCGCTGGGCGTGGTGCCGCTGATGCTGGCGCAGGGGGCTTCAAAGGAAACGCAACAGGCCATCGGTACCGGCGTGTTCGGCGGCATGGTCAGTGCGACCGTGTTGGCCGTGTTCTTCGTGCCGGTGTTCTATGTGGTGGTGCAGGGGGCGCAGCAGTGGCTTGCGCAGCGCCTGCGCCGACGCCGGCCGACGCCGGGAGGGAGCGTGGATGGAAAGCAGGTGGATGGAAAGCAGGAACCCTGAGGGCCTGTACGAGGCGCAGCTGCGCGTGTTGGAGCAGCAGCTGCGGGATGCGCTGCTGGACGGCGACCATGGCGCAGCCACTGCGCTGCTGTCACCGGTGTTGTTCATGATGGACGGGCAGGGCGGGCGGGTGCTCGAGCTGCCCTGGTTGAGGGACTGGCAGCAAGGGCGCCTGCAGATTCTTGCGCTGCAGGTGCATGCAGTTGAAACGTTGCTGTGTGGTCGGCTGGCGTTGTTGTCCGGCGATGTTCAGCTGCATGTGCATTGGCGGGGACGCGAACACGTGCAGCGCTTGCGCTTGTTGCGCGTCTGGACAAGCGCTTCCAGTGCCAGCGGCGCGCAGCTGCTGTCGATGGCGGCGCTGGCAGGCTGAACAGGGTCATGCGGCTTTCAGGCCCCGTTTGCGTGCAGATGGTAGGGTCCAGGGTCTCTGTAGTTTCGACAAGGAGTCGAGCCATGCGTGTAATTCCCAGTCTGTTGGCTGCCTCCCTCGGCCTCGCGCTGAGCGCCTGCCAGCCGGCCCAGGCGCCGGCCGCCAGTAATGCAGGCGATGCGGCCGCAACGCCGGCACCGGCACCGGTGGCCGCCGACGCTGATGGCGGCGGCAAAGGCGCCGGCAACGAAACCCTCTATCGCTGCGGCGACCTTGATGTGCGCGCGACCTTCAACGGAGAGGACGCAGCGACGGTTGTGATTGGCGGGCGCAGTTTCGCGATGTCCTCCGAACGTGCGGCCTCCGGTGCGAAGTATGGCGACGGCAAGGGCAACAGCTTCTGGACCCGTGGCAGTGACGAAGCGCTGCTCAGCCTGAAGGGCGAGGCGGACCGCGAGTGTGGCGCGGTGGAAGCGACCGAGGGCGATGGCAGTGCCGGCAACGCGGCGTTCCGTGCCACCGGCAACGAGCCGGGCTGGCTTGCCGTCGTCGACGGCGATACGCCGGGCCTGCAGGTGGACGTGGATTACGGCGAGCGCCGTTTCACCGTCGCCAAACCGACCGAGGGTGCGGATGGCTGGGTGGGCAAGGCGGCGGATGGCACCGACATCAAGCTGAGCTTCCAGCGCACCACCTGCCAGGACGGCATGAGTGGCGAGACATTCGAAGCCAAGGCGATGCTGGCCGTGGGCACGCGCCAGTACCACGGCTGCGGCAACTTCGGCGGCAAATAAGAAAAAGGGGACGGAGGGGATGACGTTGTTTGTGCCATGAACGACGTCATCCCCTCCGTCCCCTTTTTTGCGTCAGCCCTCGCAGGGCTTCAGATCCAGATCGGGGGACAGGTCGTAGCGCAGGTTCACGCCGATCAACGCCTGCCGGATCGCGCAGTCATCGCGATGGCGGGCCACCAGGTCGGCAAAGATCTTCTCTCGATCGTCGCAGAACCTGGCGATGGCGGCCTCCAGCTCGCGACGACGGGCGTCGTCGTAGGGTTCTTCGCCGGCAAAATGCTGGCAGCTGTTCTCCCGTTCGATGAAGGCCTGCACATCGGCCGGCATGCCGCAGTAGATGCGGATGTCCTGCACGAAAGCGACGTCGTCGGGGACGCTGCAACCGGCGGCAGCCCGCGCCTGTTGCTCCTCCTCGGGGCTACCTGCCAGCGTCGCCACAGCATCTGCTTCATCTGCAGCCGGTGCAACCGCAGCGGCAGCGGTGTCCGCTGCGGCGGGCTGCGTCACCGCGTCCGCGGCGACGTCACCGGTGCTGTCCGCTGCGCGCGGCGAGCACGCCACGAGCAGGGACAGGCAGGCGATCAGCGCAGCGCGGTTAATCGGCACGGCCGGCAAATTCGCCGGTAGCGGTGTTCACCAGCACACGCTCGCCGTTGACGATGTACTCCGGCACCATGATCTCGATGCCGGTGTTGAGCTTGGCCGGCTTCGGGCGCTTGGTGGCGGTGCCGCCCTTCAGTTCCGGCGGCGTCTCGATCACTTCCAGCACCACCGAGGCCGGCAGCTGGATGGCCACCGGCTGCTCGTCGATCACCTGCACGTAGATGCCGGTCAGGCCGTCGGTGATGTAGCCGGCGTCATCGCCGATCACGTCCGCGTCCAGGGTGTAGGGGGTGTAGTCCTCGTCGTCCAGGAACACGAACGCATCGCCGTCCTTGTACGAGTAGGTGGACTGGCGGCGCAGCAGTTCGACTTCGACCAGGTTGTCGTCGGCATCGAAGCTGGCGTCGAGCTTGTTGCCGCCCGGCACGCTGTACATGATGAAGCGGAAGCGGACGTTGCCGCCGCGACCCTGCGGCGAGCTGCGCTCGATGTCGCGGATCTGGTAGACGCCGTTGTTGAACTCGACGACGTTGCCCTTCTTGATGTCGTTGGCTTTCATGATGATGTTGGTCGTTGGGGGAGGGCGCCGTCCCGGCGCCCGGGGGGAATCACTTCGGAGCGAGCCGGGTGGCGCCGTCCAGGCGGATGGTCTCGCCGTTGATGTAGGTGTTGCCGAGGATGTGGCCGACCAGGCTGGCGAAGTCTTCCGGCTTGCCCAGGCGCGACGGGAACGGGATCGAGGCGGCCAGCGATTCCTGCACGGCTTCGGGCATGCCATCGACCATCGGCGTCCAGAACACGCCCGGCGCGATGGTGTTGACGCGGATGCCGAAGCGCGACAGCTCGCGGGCCATCGGCAGGGTCATCGCCACCACGCCGCCCTTGGAGGCGGAGTAGGCGGCCTGGCCGATCTGGCCTTCGTAGGCGGCAACGCTGGCGGTGTTGATGATGACGCCGCGCTCGCCGTCCACGCCGGCCTCGTTGTGCTGCATGCGGTTGGCTGCGGCCTTGGCGACATTGAAGCTGCCGACCAGGTTGACCATCACCGTGCCCTGGAACCCGGCCAGCGGCATCGGGCCTTCCTTGCCCAGCACGCGGCCAGCGCCGAGGATGCCGGCGCAGTTCATGGCGACATTCAGGCCGCCGAGGAAATCGCAGGCCTGGTCGATGGCCGCCGACACGGACGCTTCATCACTGACGTTGACGTTGAAATAGCGGGCGTTGTCCTGCCCCAGCTCGGCAACAGCGGCCGCGCCCTTGGCGTCGTTGAGGTCGAACAGGGCGACCTTGCCGCCCTTGGCAACCAGGTGCTGGGCCACGGCCAGGCCGAGGCCGGAGACGCCGCCAGTGATCACGGCACGTACGGAAGACAGCTGCATTGCACGGTCCTGCAGGTTCAAGAACCGCCGATTCTAACGGAAGCGACGGCAGCCGCCGTTGTGCACTGCGCCGCCGGCCTCAGCCCAGTTCGCGGGCGCGGCGCAGGCGACGCTCGAAGTCGGCGGCGGGCAGGCCATGGGCGAACAGGAAACCCTGGCCGACGGTCACCCCCAGGTCGAGCAGGCACTGCCGTTGTGGCTCGGTCTCCACGCCTTCGGCGACCACGCCCAGCCCCAGGCTGCGCGCGATCGCGCAGACCGCCTCGCACACCGCCACATCCGAACGGTTGCGGGGAATGCCTTCGACAAACAGCTGGCTCAGCTTCAGCCCATGGATGGGCAGGCGCCGCAGGTAGTTCAGGGCGCTGTAGCCTTCGCCGAAGTCGTCGATGGTCAGCATCACCCCCATTTCGCGCAGGCGGGCGAAGGTGCGCAGGGTGTCCGGCGCATCCTCGATCAGCACCCGCTCGGTGAACTCCAGTTCCAGCACGCTGCCGGGCAGGCCGAATTCGTCCAGCACCTGCCGCACCCAGCGGGCGAGATCCTCACCGACGAACTGGCGCCAGGACACGTTGACCGCCACCCGCACCAGGCCGAGCCCGTCGTCCTGCCATTGCCGTACCTGCCGGCAGGCTTCGCGYAGCGCCCATTGGCCGATGCGCACGATGTCGCCGGTGTGCTCGGCGTGGCGGATGAACAGGTCCGGGCGCATCTGCCCCAGCTGCGTGTTGTGCCAGCGCATCAACGCCTCGCAGGCAATGGTGGCGCCGCTGCGCAGGTTGACCTGTGGCTGGTACACCAGGTGGAACTCGTCGCCATCGAGGGCCTTGTGCAACCGGCTCTCGATCTGCAGGCGGTCATGCTGGCGCTGTGCCAGTTCCGGGGAGAACACCTGCCAACCGTTGCGGGTGCGGCGCTTGCACTCGTACATCGCCGTGTCGGCGTTCTGGATCAGCTGCTGCGGCCGGTTGCCATCGCGCGGTGCGCGGGCGATGCCGATGCTGGCGGTCACCGGGAACTCGTCGCTGCCCAGCTGGAACGGTGCCGAGAACGCCGCAGTGATGCGCTCGGCCAGCTGTTCGGCCTGGTCCGGCTGGTCGCGCAGGTCGCAGATCACCAGGAACTCGTCGCCGCCAAAGCGTGCAAGCAGGCCTTCGGTGCCGATCGCAGTGGCGATGCGCCGGGTCGCTTCGATCAACAGTTCATCACCGGCGTTGTGGCCAAGCAGGTCGTTGACCACCTTGAAGCGGTCCAGGTCGATGTACAGCACCGCCACGCGGTCGTGGCTGGGGCTGTCCATGCGCACGCCGAGGTCGCTCAGCACCGCATCGCGGTTCATGATTCCGGTCAGCGGGTCRGTGCGGGCCTGCACGCGCAGGGTTTCCTCGGCCTGCTTGCGCTCGGTGATGTCCTGCACGGTGCCGGTGATGCGGGCGGCATCGACATCGCCGGCCGAGACCTCGCCGATCATCCGGATCCAGAACGAGTGGCCATCGCSGCGCTGGCCCTGCAGCTCCAGGCCGAAGCTGCTGCGGTGTTCGATGGTATCGGCCAGCGCCTGCTGCAGGGCGGCGCGGTCGTCGCTGCGCAGGCAGTCCAGCAGGTCGGGCATGTCCTCCAGGTCGGCCGGCTGGCCGACGATGCGCCGCGCTTCATCGGTGAGGTACAGGCGCTGCAGGCCGCGATCCCACTCCCAGCCGCCGATATGGGCCAGTGACTGCGCGCGCGCGAACAGGGTGTTGTTGCGCTTCAGTTCGGTGATGTCACTGAACATCGCATAGACATGGTCGGCCTGGTCGCAGCCGTTGCCGAACACCGGCACGTTGGTGGTGGACAACCACAGCATGCGTCCGCGCGGGCGGTGGTACAGGCCGATGATGGTGCTGCGGATCACCCGCCCGGCCTGGAAACAGCGGCTGGTCGGCCACTGTGACTGGGTCAACGGGTGGCCATGCTCGTCGACGATGATCCACGCTTCGGGATCGAGCATCGCGTTCAAGCCCACGCCGCCACCGGTGAGGCCGAGGATGCGATGTGCGGCCGGGTTGGCCGACAGCACGCGCAGGTCGCGGTCGAACAGGATCACGCCCTTGTCGATCGATTCCATCAACAGGCGATAGCGCGACTCTGCGCGCCAGCGCCCGCTCAGGTCGCGGGCGACGGCGACGATGCAGGGTTGGCCGCGGTCCTGGAAGCCGGCCGAGTGCACCTCCACCGGAAAGCGGCTGCCATCACCGCGCATGTTGGTCACTTCGATGACGTAGGTGTCGCCGCGGTTCAGTGCTTCCCACACCGGTTGCAGATGGTCGCTGGGCAGGTCGGGATTGAGCAGTTCGATCGGCTGGCCGACGATGTCCTCGCGCGGGCGGTCGTAGGCGACGATGCCGGCGCGGTTGACGTCCAGCACCACGCCTTCGGCGCTGAGGATGCTGACCGGGTCGGGCACGGCRTCGAACAACGCGGCATAGCGGGCCTGGGTATCCAGTTCGCGCTGCTGCGCATCGGCCAGCGCCTGCCGTGCCTGGCGCAGCAGCCTGGCCTGGGCCGGCGGCGGCGAAGCAGCCAGCGCCGCGTCCAGAGCGGCCAGCGCGACGTCGGTTGCGGCGGGTGTATCGCCGATGGCCGGACGGTCGCGCGGGCCGCTGTCGTTCATGTCGCTGCCAGCGCCTGCCCGACGCGGCTGGCGGTCGCGCGGCCGAGCAGTCCGGCCAGCCAGCGGCCGGTCTCGGCCAGCGACGGCAGGTCGACACCGCATTCCAGGCCCAGCCCCTGCAGCAGGTACACCACGTCCTCGCTGGCCACGTTGCCGCTGGCGCCCTTCGCGTACGGGCAGCCGCCGGCACCGGACACCGCACTGTCGACCACGCGCACGCCTTCTTCCAGGCAGGTGGCGATGTTGGCGATGGCCTGGCCGTAGGTATCGTGGAAGTGCACCGCCAGTGCGCTCATCGGGATCTCGGCAGCCACCGCCTGCAGCATCGCGCGGGCCTTGCGTGGCGTGCCGACGCCGATGGTGTCACCCAGCGAGATCTCATAGCACCCCATCTGGTGCAGTGCGCGGGCGACGCGCACCACATCGGCCAGCGGTACCTCGCCCTGGTACGGGCAGCCGAGCACGGTGGAGACGTAGCCACGCACGCGCACGCCGTCGGCGGCCGCGCGGCGCAGGATCGGCTCGAAGCGGGCCAGCGATTCATCGATGCCGGCGTTGGTGTTGGTGCGGTTGAAGGCTTCCGATGCAGCGGTGAACACCGCGATTTCCTGCACGCCGACGGCGCGCGCACGGTCGTAGCCCTGTTCGTTCGGCACCAGCACCGGATAGGCGATGCCCGCGCGGCGCTGGATGCCGGCATAGACCTCGGCAGCATCGGCCAACTGCGGGACCCAGCGCGGGCTGACGAAGCTGGTCGCCTCGATCGTACGCAGGCCGGTGGCCGACAGGCGATCGATCAGGGCGATCTTGTCGGTGGTGGCCACGGCCTGCTTTTCGTTCTGCAGCCCGTCGCGCGGGCCGACCTCGACGATGCGGACGAAATCGCTCATCGCGGCACCCCCATGAAAAGCGGGGCGGGGCGGGCAGGGCGGATGGGATCGGCTGGGGTCACGACGGTTCCTGGGAAACGGGGGCGGCCGGTCTTCGCCGGGCTGCCAGATGAGATACGCAGGCGGGTCGCACAAGCGGCCACGCCTGCGCCTGGTGGCGACGCAGGGGTCTACCCGGGCAGGTGGCAGACCGCCTCGATGTTGTTGCCGTCGGGGTCGATCACGAAGGCGGCGTAATAGTCCGGGTGGTACCAGGGACGCAGGCCGGGCGCACCATTGTCGCGCCCCCCTGCGGCCAGCGCAGCGGCGTGGAAGGCATCAACCTGGGCGCGTTCGGCGCAGACGAAGGCCACGTGCACGCCCTGGCTGAGCGGCGCCGCATTGCCCAGCCAGAAGAACGGCTTGCCGTGGTTGCCGAAACCCACGTGGTCGTGGGCACCGGTCTGTTCGGCGCTGACCTCCATCACCACGCCGATCTGCAGCGGTGCCAGCGCCTGCAGGAAGAAGGCACTGCTGCGCGGCAGGTCGCCGCTGTTCAAGCCGATATGGTCCAGCATGTCAGGCCTCCGTGACCCAGTGCGGCGCGCGTTTGTCGAGGAAGGCCCCCAGGCCCTCCTGGCCTTCGGCCGATACCCGCAGGCGGGCGATCAGGGCGGCATTGTCACGGTCCAGGCTGTCGCGATCATGGGCGTCGCGAACCTGCCGGACCAGCAGCTTGGCCGAAGCCGAGGCGATCGGCCCGGCCTTGTCGAGCAGGGCAAGCTGTCGCTGCACGGCCTCGTCCAGGCGTTCGGGCTCCACCAACTGGTGGATCAGGCCGATGCGCAGGGCGGTGTCGGCGTCGAAGTGCTCGCCGGTGGCGAACCAGCGGCGGGACTGGCGGCTGCCGATGGCCTCGATCACATAGGGCGAGATCACTGCCGGCAGCAGGCCCAGGCGGCTTTCGGTGAGGCCGAAGCGGGCGGCGCTGGTGGCGATGGCGATATCGCAGCAGGCCACCAGGCCGACGCCACCACCAAAGGCCGCGCCGTGGACGCGGGCGAGGGTGGGCTTGGGCAGCTCGTCCAGGGTGCGCATCAGCCGGGCCAGGGCCAGGGCGTCGTCACGGTTGTCGGCCTCGCTGGCGGAGGCCATGCCGCGCATCCACTGCATGTCGGCACCGGCAGAGAAGGAGGCACCGTGGCCGGCCACCACCACCGTGCGCACCGTGTCATCGCGGCCGGCCGCTTCCAGGGCTGCGGTCAGCCGGGCGATCAGGCCGGCGTCAAAGGCGTTGTGCAGCTCCGGCCGGTTCAGCCAGAGGGTCAGGACAGCGCCGTTGCGCTCGATCTGCAAAGCATCGTTCATGGGATTCCGGGGGTTGCTCCATACCTGTATGGATCATAGCGGGCCATTGGTCATGGGCCATGACGCGACGCGGGAATGTTAGAATCGAGAACCATTTACATCCAGCAGAGAACACGCTAGATGACGCTGTCCGAACTGCCCCTGCACGCCTCGGCCGTGGTCGATTCCGTGCAGGACCTGCATGCCAACGATGCCATCGCCCGGCGCCTGCGCGAGCTGGGCTTCGTCAAGGGTGAGGAAGTGCGCCTGGTGGCGCGAGGCCCGGTTGGTGGCGAGCCGCTGCTGGTGCAGGTCGGGTTCACCCGTTTCGCGCTGCGTATCAGTGAGGCCCGGCGCGTGGTCATCGACCCGGCCAGCCAGGAGGGACGTGCATGAGCGCCACCGCAACCGCCGCCCCGCTGCGCATCGCGCTGGTCGGCAACCCCAACAGCGGCAAGACCGCGCTGTTCAACCAGCTGACCGGCAGTCGGCAGAAGGTCGCCAATTACACCGGCGTCACCGTTGAGCGCAAGGAAGGCCGCCTGCGTGCGCCGTCCGGCCGCGAGTTCGCCGTGCTCGACCTGCCGGGCGCCTACAGCCTGCAGCCGGCCAGCCTGGACGAGGCGATCACCCGCGACCTGTGCCGGGGGTTCTACCCGGGTGAGGCCGCGCCGGACGTCCTTCTGTGCGTGATCGACGCCACCAACCTGCGCCTGCACCTGCGCTTCGCCCTGGAACTGCGCGAGCTGGGCAAGCCGATGATCATCGCCCTGAACATGGTCGACGCCGCGCAGCGCCGCGGCATCCAGATCGATGTGGCCGCGCTGGAGCGCGAGATCGGTGTGCCGGTGGTGGAAACCGTGGCGGTACGCAAGCAGGGCGCGCGTGCACTGGTGGAACGCCTGGATACGATGGTGCCGCACCTGGATGCGCCGCTGGCCGGCGTTGAGAGCGGCGTGGACTACCACGCGCAGGTGCGCGCGATCCTGGCCGCAGCCGTACGCATGCCGGCACGGACGGCGAAGATCGACGACACGCTGGACCGCTGGCTGCTGCATCCGGTGTTCGGCCTGATCACGCTGGTGGTGGTGATGTTCCTGATCTTCCAGGCGGTGTTCGCCTGGGCCACGCCGTTGATGGATGGCATCGAGGCCGGCTTTGCCTGGCTGGGTGAGCTGGCCGCCAGCGTGCTGCCGGCGGGTCCGCTGACCAGCCTGCTGACCGACGGCATCATCGCCGGCCTGGGCGGCGTGGTGGTGTTCCTGCCGCAGATCCTGATCCTGTTCGCCTTCATCCTGGCGCTGGAAGAGTCCGGTTACCTGCCACGCGCCGCGTTCCTGCTGGACCGCATGATGGCGGCGGCCGGCCTGTCGGGGCGGTCGTTCATCCCGCTGCTGTCCAGCTTTGCCTGCGCGGTGCCGGGCATCATGGCCACCCGCAGCATCCAGGACCCGCGTGACCGCCTGGCCACGATCCTGGTGGCACCGCTGATGACCTGCTCGGCAAGGCTGCCGGTATATGCGCTGCTGATCGGTGCGTTCATACCGGCCGGCAGGATCGGCATCTTCAACCAGCAGGGCCTGGTGCTGTTCGGCCTGTACGTGGCCGGCATCCTCAGCGCGCTGGYGATGTCGTGGGTGATGAAGAAGTGGCGYCGCGACAAGAGCGAGCACCCGCTGATGCTGGAGCTGCCGTCGTACCGCATTCCGCATCCGCGCGACCTCGCCGTCGGCCTGTACGAGCGCGGCATGATCTTCCTCAAGCGTGTCGGCGGCATCATCCTGGCGC
>NZ_JBFTOJ010000131.1:0-11888 GCF_056397905.1 Stenotrophomonas sp. 05L414_2 | reverse complement strand
GGTCCTGGCTGTCCCTGCTCTGGGGGTCCCGATATCGTTCTCCATCTTCATCCCGTGGGCCCACGCCCTGCCCATTCAGCTAGGTTTTAATGCTACAGCACCTTTCGTTGGAGAGCTGTCACGTGCGACAGGCTGCACAGACTCGACAGTCGATCCGGCGAGAGGCCACGAGCGAATGTCGGATCGCAGACTCAGCCCCGCCAAGTCAGCTTGGATTTCACGGCGCCTGAGCCGTGACACTTAGATTCACTGATTTCCCCTTGGGCGAGAGATCAGGCTTAACGCGGAAGGAAGAATCAGGAGTACCAAGAAGTACTGCAAAGTGAGACCAGCAATGATCGAGATCGCGAGCGGCTGCTGGATGCCTGATCCACGCCCGATCGCCATGGCCAGCGGAAGCAACGTGAGGACAGCAGCAAGCGTCGTCATCGTTATGGGACGAAGTCGACTTCGAGCCGCCTGCTCCAAGGCTTGCTTGATCGGCAAGGACTGCGCCAGCCTCTTGAACTCGCTTACCAAGAAGATGGCCATCTCCGTCGAGATTCCGACCACCATCGTCATACCCATCAGAGCAGTGATATTCAACTCCACGCCTGTGAACCAAAGCGCCATGAACACCGCAGTCGCGGACAGAGCAGACGTGAGGACCATAAGCAGTGGAGTCCAGAACTCCGCATAGAGGAGCATCAACAGAATCAGCTCGGCGAGAAACGCCGCCGCAAACACCGCCACCAATCCGGTGAACGCCTGCTGCTGTTGCTCGTACAACCCTCCCATCGCATAACGGACACCTGGGCGGAGCGTGCCAGGTTTGTCCAGCGCGGCCTTTACCGCTGCTGCCGCCGTGCCGATGCCCTGCCCTTCCAGGCGAGCCGTAACCGCAGTCATCGGCTGCAAATTGTCGCGGCCGATCTCAGGCTCGCCAGTGACTGATTCGATTGATGCGACCCTGAAGAGAGGAAAGATGTGGCCGTCGGCCGCGCGCACGGGAAGAGCCGCCAATCCCTCGCGGTCCAGCGCGATGCCGTTCCCTGCACTGACCCTGACATCCATCAGCTTGCTGGCTGTTGGTAGCTGAGCAACGACAGATCCCGTCAGTGCGGCGCTCAACGCTCTAGTAATGTCAGATGCAGTCACCGATTCCATCGCCGCCCGAACGGGATCCACTTGAACATCGAGCCCATCGCCGGCGAGATTGACACCATCTTTGACCTCAACGATCCCAGGAAGCCGGGATAGGAGTTCCGCAACCTTTTTTGCTTCAGACCTGAGCAGGGCGGGATCCTCGGCATAGAGCTTGACTTCAATCGGCTGCGGCACCGCAGTTAGATCGCCGATGAGGTCCTCGGTCAATTGAGCCATCTCGACCTCAAGACCGGGGATCCGCAGCGCAGCCAGAACCCGCAACTTGGTCATGATCTCCTCGGTGGCGAGGGTGTGATCCTGGGCCAATTTGACAAAGTAGTCGCCGTGATGCGGTTCGCCGAGATCGCCCCCGAGGCCGGTGCCAATGCGACGTGAGAAGGTCTCCACGTCCCCCACTGATCTCAGGATTTCGTCCAACTGGCGAAGTTCACGATCGGTCTCCTCCAGGGAGGTCCCCGGAGGGGTTCGGAAATCGAGCACAAAGCCGCCCTCATCCACCTTCGGCATGAAGCCACTGGGGACTTGGGTCCAGGCAAGACCACCGACGAGCAGTAGCGGGAGGACGGCCGCCAGTGCCCAGCGTGGATGGGCCAAGCAGGTCGAGAGCCATCGACTGTGGACCCTGGACATCCAACTGCCGTCTCTCTCCCCTGGATCGCTCCACTTGCCGAAATCTATGAGCCTGCGGACAAGAAGAGGAACCACCAGTAGCGTGAACAGGAAGGAGATGAACAAGGCCGCAGCCATGGTGATGGACAGGGCGCGCGAGAACTCTCCCGTGACTCCGCTCATGAAGCTTAAGGGTACGAACACCACGATGGTGGCCAGGCTTGAGCCTATCAGGGGACGCGCGAATTCCCGGGCCGCTGGAAGAACTCTGCTGGGCCCACCATCACTCGCCCCGGACTTCTGCGCAATGTGCTCGACCATGACGATCACGTCATCGATGACCAGACCCACGGCCGCAGCGATCCCACCTAAGGTCATGATGTTGAAGGTCATGCCAGCCAAACAGAGTATCAACGCGGTGACTGCAACAACCGCAGGCACTACGATCATCGCGACGAGGACGATCCGGATGCTTCGCAGAAATGCGAACAGGACCAGGCCAGCGAGAAGCAGGCCAATCAGAACAGCGTCTCGAACGCTGGCTTGAGAGTCGGACACCAGCTGACTCTGGTCGTACCAGTTCAGTAGCTTGACGTCATCGGGAAGGCTCGCCTGGGCGAGCGCATCTTTCACTTCGGACGCTATCGACAGCGCATTGCCATCGGGCTGCTGGTAGACGTTGAGCAGCACAGCAGGATGTCCGTCTTCAGACACGCGAGTCCAGACTGGCGCTGCGCCGTACCGCACCTCGGCGATATCACCAAGGTACACCGCCCCGGCAGGCCCCGCCCGAACCACAGTCTGGCGCAGCTTCTCGATCGTCTGGACGTCTGTTTGGGCGATGACCAGGGAGAGATGATCCCTGTCCTGCAGCCGGCCCACCGCGGTGATCTGCGTGGCCGAGGATACGGCTGCTGCAACATCATCCAACGACAACCCCAGAGAGCCGAGTCGGCGTAGGTCGGCGTCGATATGAACCTCTTGGGTATCCCCGCCTTGCACAGCAACCTTCGCAACCCCGGCTACCGCCGCCAGGCGAGGCGAAAGATCTAGTTGCGCGATATCCCTCAAGCGTGCCTGCGAGACTTTGGCTGACGTCAGCGCATAGGAGATGATGGGGAACACTGTCGGATCCATTCTCCGGACCTCGTAGTGGGTTCCCACTGGCAGCGAAGGCAAGACCTGCGCCATGGCGGCATCGACCAAAATGGTCGATGCGATCATGTCCCTTCCCCAACCAAAATCAATCGAGATCTGAGAGGATCCTCGGGACGAGTTTGATCTCACTGCGCGGACGCCGGGAATCGAGCGGATGGCCTCTTCTGCCGGTTTGGTGACAGACAACACCGTCTGCGCGGCAGGGCGATCCCCTGCGGAGAGATCCACGACCACTCGAGGAAAAGGGACTTGTGGAAAGAGGGTGACTGGGATTCTCGTTGAAGCCAGAATTCCCGAGAAAGCCAGAGCCAAGGCAACTAGAAGGATTGCCTGACCTTGGCGAGACACGAAGTCAACGAATCTCACTGACGTGCCCCTGCCCTGGCGTGGCAGAAGCCACCCTGATGAGCGCCCCGTCAGATAACTGATAGGCACCAGATCCCACTACGGGCTGCTCTGCACTGAGCGTGCCCGCAACCAGCAACTGATCACCCTCCCGCGGCAGCAGGCGCTTCACCGGCACCCGAACGGCCGTGCGACCCTTGACCTGGAACAGGTACGTTCCCTGCTCGTCCTCCTGAACGGCGGTACTGGGGACGCGCCAGCCGGAGACAGTGCCGGCCGACACGAACGCTTGATACTCCTGCCCCTTCATCAGGGGAGCCGAAGTGCTGACTTCCATGTCAACAAGACGGGTGACCGCATTGATGACGCTGGACGTCCGGGTCACCACCCCTTCCAAGGGCTCCCCTCCTCCGAGAGCTACCAGCTTGACGTTCTGGCCCACAAGAATTGAGGACGCATGACGAGGCTCCACGCCGCACTGGACGACCAGCGCATTGTTCCGCGAAAGCGTCAGCAACGTCGTGCCTGCCGGTGTCTTCATGCCGGGCGATACGGTCACGGAGGTCACAACGCCATCGAATGGAGCCCTCATGACCTTCTCACTGCGGCCCCCGGCGACGGAAGAGGCGACCTGATAAGCAGCGAGTGCATCTGCGAGCGACTTGGCGGCCTGCCCGTGCTGGTCAATTGAAGCCAACTGATCGGCGAACAAGCGATCAACTCGCGATTTTTCGTTGCGAGCCGCGGACACCGCGGCCTCCGCCTGAGCCAGTGCACCACGAGCACTCTCCGACAGCTGAAAGACCCCGATGGGCTGCCCCTTACGGACCTGGTCGCCTACGGCCACCGAGACGGTCTGGACCTGCCCATCCAGGGCTTCGCTCACGGCATAGGCGCCATCGGGTGACGAGATCGCTGTGCCGTAGACCTGCATAGTCCTATCCATCTGAGCCCATGTTGCGGACGACGTCTCCACCGCAACACTGGGTCGACGTCGATCCGGGGATGGGGATCCACATCCGGTGATTACGATTGAGACCAGCGCTATGGCAAACCATCGATTCTTGCTGATCACTGGTCGGCTCCGATGGGGGATTGGGTGGTTCCATCCAAGCCATCCATGTGGGGCATACCCAGGCCGCTCAGGGTTTGAATAGCAAGGTTCTGGGCAGCGATGCTGGACTCCAGAGCGATAAGCTCCTGCTCCTTCCCGTTCTGGGCCGCTACGGCTTCGACATAGGTCAGCGCATCGATGTCATGCCGCGCGAGCGCCGCACGCAGCCTGGGTACAAGTGCACTGTCAGCGGCGAATTGTTTCGCCTTCTGCACGCGCTGTTTTTCAGCCAATCCTTGCTGGGCGATCAGCGACATCAGCTCATTCTTGGCAAAGATCAACCGAGCACGGAACTCCGCAGCCAGCTTGGCCCTTGTCGCCTGTTCGATGCTGATGCCCGCCTGGTTGTGATTGAAGATGGGAAGTTCCATGGAAACGTCCACACCCGCCGTCTTTACGTTCCCGGTATCCCGCCCATAGTTGCCACCCACAGTCATTGCCGGGAACTGCGCAAGCACCGACTGCCTGACCTTCTGCTCCTGGGATTCATAGCCGGCCCGCAGCGCAATCAAATCTGGTCGATAGGCCGCAATGTCCTCCAACCGGCCGGTCACAAGAGTGGCGTCGGTCGTGGCGATAGGAGAAGGATAGGCAATAGGGATTTCGACCTCACTCGCCAGACCAAGCAGACCCGCCAAGTCCTGTTGCTTGGTTAGCCGCAAAGTCGTCAGCAAAGCGGTCTGCTGTCTGGCGTCGGCTGAGCGCTGGCTATCCTTGACGAACGACGTCATGGAAATATCGCCCTGCTCCATTGCCACGCGGCTTCGCGCGAGCTGTTCGTCCCAAAGTCTGGAGGTCTCCGAGGCCAGCACGAGCTGCCGGCTCGCTGCAGCCAGTTCCAATGCGGTCAACTCGGCTTTGGCGGAGACCTGCCACTCCTGCCACAGAATGCCTGCATCGACCTGCGCCAGCTGCGCCTTCGCAGCGCCCACCTTGGCAGGTCGAATGATCAGCGCCTTGATGTCCTGGCCCAAGCCCAGAGCTATCGCCGGAAGCGCCCCAGCGCCGCTGAGGACACCTGCATAGCTCACCGACAGCACCGGATTGGGCAGCGCGGCGGCACTTTCCAGCTGTGCTGCCGCTATGCCGTGCTCCGCTCGTGCCGCAATCAGATCTGGGTTGCTCTGAACTGCCAGCTGTCCAATCTGCTCCAGGCTGAAGGGCTGAGACGGGCCGGCAGGCCGTGAAGCCCACGCTAGCGCGTGCGCGGGCCCGGCCTGGATGTCCAGTGGCTTGGGCTGGTATGTCGCGCAGCCCGCGAGAGCAAGGGCTGCGGCCACGACGAGCGCCAATCGGCTTAGCATCGCGCAAATCTCCATGAGGACATTCAAAGCCTAGTCCAGAGTCCATCACCGTCCGATTACCGGAACATTGGTGATTGACAACTTGACCGAATCCCTGCGGCGTTCTAAAAGGCTTTGGTGTGCATCCCGGAACCGGCAAAGTGAACATTCTGGTCATTGAGGATGATGCGGCGACGGCGACCTATGTTTCGACAGGGCTTACCGAACTCGGCCACAACATCACTCTTGCCGCTGATGGGCGCGAGGGACTGTTCCAGGCATCGGATCATGAATGGGATCTAATCCTGGTCGACCGTATGCTCCCCGGGCTGGACGGGCTGGTCCTGGTCAGCACCCTTAGAGCAACGGGCAATCAGGCGCCGATCCTGTTTCTGACGACCCTTGGCGGAATCGACGACCGCGTAACGGGCCTCAATGCTGGCGCCGATGACTACCTAGTCAAACCGTTTGCTTTCTCAGAACTCGCTGCGCGCGTTGCGGCCCTTGGTCGTCGCCCGCGAAAAACCCAAGCCGAGACGACATTGCGCGTTGGCGATCTCGAAATGGATCTGATCTCCAGAAGGGTTACGCGTTCACGATCCGAGGTTGAACTCCAGCCGCGGGAGTTCCGACTTCTGGAGGTCCTCATGCGCCACGCCGGAGAGGTCGTCACTAGGACCATGCTTCTGGAGAAAGTCTGGGACCTCCATTTCGATCCCCAGACCAACGTGGTAGAGAGCCATATGAGCCGGCTTCGAGGGAAGGTGGAGCGCTCGGGGCAACCCAATCTGATCCACACCGTCCGAGGGGCCGGCTACAGCATCAAAGAGTCTGGACCGTGAGGCTATCCAGGCTTGTACGGACTTCCAGCTTCCGCCTGACATTGCTCTATACGCTTACGACAGCCGTCTGTTTCCTGGTGATGTTCGTGGTCATGATCCTTTCGGCCACGCACTACATGAAGGAACAGATCGACGGAGCTGTCGAAGCTGAAGTCCGGGAGATCGACATGCAGGCGCAAGGAGCCAGCTCGGGTTCTCTCATCCCCGTGATCGACTCCTCTACGAAGTCTGGCAACGGTTTTCGCTATCTGCTGATATCACCCAATGGAGAGCGGATCTCCGGCGATCTGCCCATGCTCCAGGTCAGCCCGGGACTTATCGAATCCCTTTCCATTCCGCCCACAGGCCTTCTGCCCGCGATGACAATGCGGGGGATATGCCGTGAAACGAGCGACGGCGGCATGCTGGTGGTCCTGACGAGCGATCGACAGATCAACGAGCTACGGGAGTTCATAACGCGGTCCTTCCTGCTCGGCGTGATCGTGGCCTTGGCACTGGTATTGCTGGCCGGCGCCTTGATCAGCGCGGCCTCGCTAAGGCGCATTGAGGAAATGAGCCAGAGCAGCCGTAACATCGTTCATGGAAACCTGGCGCAGCGCATACCACTCAACGGAAGCGGGGACGAGTTTGATCACTTGGCCGCCAGCCTGAACTCCATGCTCGATCGCATTACGGCACTGATGCGGAGCATGCAACAGGTGTCAGTTGACGTCGCTCATGATCTGCGCACACCGCTGTCCAGACTTAGACAGAAGCTTGAGATCGTCCACGAAAGGGGGGCATCCCAACCTCAGCTTGAGGCTGCGGTTTCAGACTCGCTCAACGACATTGATGCCATCCTGGCGACGTTCGCAGCGCTGTTGAGGATCTCGCAAATTGAGAGCAGTCAACGGCATTCGAACTTCGAACTCGTTGACCTTTCCGAAGTAGTGGCCACCGTCGGAGAGATCTATCAACCCGCCGTCGAGGACCGCGGACAACAGCTCACCGGCAGCGCATCGGGTGAACTTCTGATCCATGGTGACAAGGCCTTGCTCACACAAATGCTCGCCAATCTCGTTGAGAACGCGAGCAGCCATTGCCCAGAAGGCACAAAGATATCCATATGTGCAACCGCAAGCCCAGCGGGGGCGTCGTTGCAGGTCGTTGATGACGGTCCAGGCATTCCCTCCGAATACCGCCAAACAGTCCTCGAGCGGTTTTATCGACTGGACGCAAGCAGAACATCACCTGGGAACGGCCTTGGACTCAGTCTCGTCAAGGCAGTAGCTGACCTTCACGAGGCGAGCATGACACTCGACGACAACATGCCAGGCTTAAGAGTGCAATTGACCTTCCCCCGAAAGGCAGCTCGAACACAGTTTCCATAAGACATGAGGACTTCAAGGTGCTGAACGTTCCCGCGTGGCTCGTTTGGGCCGGACTGTCGGCCATCTTTGCAGCTGCAACAGCATTGTTCGCCAAAGTGGGCGTCAAGGGGGTGGACTCGGATCTCGCCATGGCGATCCGCACACTGATAGTGGCTGCGGTCATTCTTCCGATGGTGATGCTCACTGGCAAGTGGTCAAACCCGCTGCTGCTGCCAGGGAGGACACAGCTCTTTCTAGTGCTGTCCGCTCTCGCGACGGGCGCCTCGTGGATGTTTTACTTCCGCGCGATTCAGATCGGAGAGCTAGCCAAGGTGGCGGTGGTGGACAAGCTCAGCGTGGTACTGGTTGTTGTCGCTTCGGTACTACTTCTCAACGAGCGGCCAGCGCTGCGCGAGTGGACCGGAATTGCTCTGGTCCTTACCGGAGTCATCGTCCTAGCCACTCGAAAATAATTGTGGTTGCCAAGGACTCGTTAACCATCAGCCTCGTCAAACGCGCCCCTTATGTACCCGACGAAGAGGAAAGCCCCGAAATGCGACAGACATTGTGGAGGTGGTCAGTCGAAGCCGGCCGTCTCCGCAGCACAGGGGCTTGCCAGTGGGCGGGCCACCAAGCGGCCCGATCAGTTGGGACGTATGAGCGGCATGCCCCCCCTGCCAGCTCTGTCCGCGCGTTCTGGTCGAGCGGGATGCGAGATTCCTCTCCTTCAATAACAGTCCCTAATCGCGCGAACCGCTCAATGCGCGCTTCCGACCACTAGTGGGTACCTGTCATCCCCCGATAGACATCCAAATCGGCTCGCAACTAATCTGCCACTGACCCAGCAGCGACTGGGCATCTTCGCTGACGTCATTGCGCGCCTTGAGATAACCAGCCAGTCCGGCTCACCTGGCTGCGGCCTTCGCCGGCTGGATTGAGGGCTCGATGGTCGACAGCCAAGCGGCGAGCAAAAGACGATGGCACCTACTCCATTGCGCACAGTGCCGCGGCGGCATGTAAGGCTTGCCGCTTCGCGGCGTCAACTGCCTCACAATAGCTCCATGTCGCGTTCGTTGTTCCCTGAACAACTGGCCTGCTGCAATCGCGCGAGCCGGGCATGTGCACTTGCCACGTTCCGCTCCAAGTGCCTTCCCGCCCTCGTTGCTCTCCGACTGCGTGCCACTCCACCAGATACTGCCCCACAGACTCATACACCGCGCACCCCCTCCCTGAGCGACGTTGGCATCCAGATGACTGACCCTCCGCTCTCCGCGTCCCTGTTGTCGAATAAACGCAAGAAAGCTGTGAAGTTTCTGTCAGCAGCGGCGGATAGTCTTGTCCGCTCATAGGTGGTCAGCGACTCAGCGAAGTAATGATCCGGATTCTGGTTCGTGCTTCGCACCGCGCAGCGCGTACGTACGGGTGCCTCTCCCGCTCCAAGGCCCGCCGCGCCCGATGACCGGCATCGGAGCGGAGCCTTGACCTACGAGATCGATGTTCGTCCGTGAATTCTCCACCCGGGCTGCCTTGGCTGGGCGCTGCAGGCATGCATTGAAGGGCTATGGGCGCTCCGCACCCACGGTCCTTCGGACGGATGAATCGCCCAATCGGCCTTATGTTTATTAGGTTGGGGTGCCCCTGCCATTCCAGGCACGCGATGACTGCGGTCGTCGGCTGCAGATTGTCCCGGCCGATCTCCGGCTCCCCAGTCACGTGTTTGATCGATGCGCCCTTGAAAGCGGAGAAACATGGCCATCGACCGCACGAACGGGTAGGTCTGCAACTCGTTCCCGATTCAGTGCCGATGCACTGCCAGCACCCATCCGCACATCAACCAGTTTGCTGGCCGTGGAAAGCCGAGCAACAACCGCCCTGGTCTGCGCAGTGCTCCGAACTCCGGCGACATCCGCAGCGCTTGTCGATTCCATTGCTACCGGCGTCGGATCCACCTGGGCGTCAAGTCCATCATCGGCAAGGTTCACGCAATCCTTCACCTCGACGATGGCTGGCAGCACCGCGCTGACGCGACCTGCTTTCGCCTTCATCTGAGCGATCTTCTCCAGATGCTAATGAGCCAGTGGTGCAGGGAGATCTGCGCAGCTCTGCGACTTAGGTAGCCGGCGAGATGTGGATCTCGGCAAGGGGATCACATTCAATGCGCGGATTGCACCCTGCGCCCTCGATAACGAACCCTTATCAACGAGGCGAAGAGCGGAGCGAGGGCAACTTACGTGAGAGCTGGTAGCGGCGGAAGATGTTCCTCGCGTTGGGGGCGGTAGATGCGATGCAGCTGCGATTGGCGAAGACCCGTGTTCAAGCATCGGATAAGTACGTACACGGGCTGGAAATCAAACAGCTGTGTTGCCGGCCGCGCTGTGTCAGAGCCTAGTAGTGTCCGGGCTGAAGAGCTGACCGCGGCCATGGCAATTGATTCCTCCCCCGCCGGGTTTCGGTGCTGGGAAAGCCCCTTCAGCTGCAGCGGCTGAACAATTCCATCGGAAAGCTTCCGGAGTAATGCAGCTACTGGCCAGCACCCGCCGAAGTGCGCACAAGCGCGCTGAGCGCTCGTATAAGAAGGCGAAAGTTACCCGGATAGACCTCGAGGGCTGGTGGCGACCAGCGGCGAGGGCCTCGACTGACCGGGTGATCGCGCCGTGCTGTCCTCTCCTTGTGCGAGCGGCCGCCACCTAGGCAAGACCGTTCATTCGGCGACTGCACTGCGCGGCACCTTCAGAGCGGGATGTCTGAGACGGCTGGCCCGTGGCGTCGCCGCGGTCTGTCAAGCCTGGTAAGAATTCGCTCCCTGAACTGACCCATGGCTATGACCAATTCGAAATCTTCCTTCTGAACGCGCCCTCTGTCGCAGAGGCCATGATCCTTCTGCCCCGCCATTCGCAAGTGCGTGGGGCAACTCCAGCTTGCACCAGGTTGATGCAGCGCCCATTGCGAGGAGTAGCTAAACGGGTCGCACAGCATGGGCTGCGTGTTGGAGCGTCGAACTCGCGATTGAATTCGAGCAAGATCTGCCACCCATGCTTCAAAAGAACTGATGTAACTGGCTGCCGCTGCGTGCAGATCGGGTAGACGCATTGGAACCTCAAAGTCTGGAAGACCCCTTATGGTCATTTGTTCCGAGATTTCGAGCAGCTCTTCGCGCCGCTGGAGTAGCCATAACGCGTACGCTTGACCAAGGCAGCACAGATGAGGCTTGAGCGTAACCGGATACCTAGAGTTGATCCGAGATCGGCCTCCGCCCACGGACCTCATTGCATAAACGCGGCAGCGGGAGTGCCCCTTTAGATAGGTGCGCCTGATCTGACGCGCGACGCACCTGAGCAGGTCCTGATAGGGGCGGACCACTGCTTTGCAGTCGTCCGCCGGTGGCGGCAGCACAAGTGGAGTTGCTGGAAATTGCCTGAAGGAGTGTGACGTCGGTGCTAGTGCGTTCTGCACCATTGTGTTGGGAAAATGAGCAAGCGCATACCAGTATGCGCCAGCATGGCTATCCGCTTTCTCGCCGTCCCAGCATATCAACGTGCGCCCAGTGCAAGCTCTTTGATATCCGAGGAGAGAGGCGTTGGCATCTCTAAGCCATTGGTGCAGCTCATCAAGTTTATCTGTACTTGAGAGACTCTTTCGGCCCTGAAACGAACCAGGTATCGGGTACTTCAGCAGTGTCTCGCCACAAGAATTGMATGTAAATCCATGAGCTAGGGATCCTCTTGTGTCCAGCGCGCCACGACAGTGGGGACAGCCTAATAGCAAACGCCTCTGATGCAAGACGCAGCGCAGAAATCGTTCATCCTGTTGGTACTGATAGTGACGCCCAGAATGAATGCAGACTGGGCAGTAACGAAGTTGCTCATCCTTCAGCCATCGGCACCACTCACCCAGCGCGGACTGAACGTCGCTAAGTTGCTCAGTACCTTCGGCGGGCTTCCTCTCGGTTGCTCTGCGTTGAGCGAGATATACCTTTGATCGCACGAGTGGCACTCGCCACTCTCGATACACCGGCATCCACATCACATCAATGCAGTTGAGC
>NZ_JBFTOJ010000130.1:0-11943 GCF_056397905.1 Stenotrophomonas sp. 05L414_2 | reverse complement strand
GCTTCTACCAGGGCGTGTACTGGGGCGAACCCCGCAACGTCAGCGTGACGCTGCGCTGGAAACTCTGATGACCTGATGGATGGTGCCGGTTCTGCGACCGGCACCCGGCCACGGATGGCCAACCCTGGCGTGCTTCGGTGCGCCGGCCTTCTCTTCATTCAACCTGCAGGACCRCCGTGGACCGCTCGCCCGCAACCGCCAGCCCCCGCCTCAGCACCTTCTTCGCCAACCCGCGATGGGGCGTGCTGTCCCGATCCCTTGCCGCCATCTTCGGCGGCTACGCGCTTGCCTCGATGACCACGGTGTTCTGTGCGCTGGCGCTGCCGGGCGCGCGCGGCCAGGCCGTGCTGACCGGCATGCTGCTGGCGATCCTGGTCGCCGCCTGCGCCGCGCTGTGGGCGTTCGCCACGCGCAGTGCGCTGCGTGCCTGGGTCGGCATTCTTGCCCCCACCCTGCTGTTGGCCGGCATTTCGCGCCTGCTGGGAGCGTGGGCATGAAGAATGGATTCCGCCAATCCATGGCCTGGCTGCATACCTGGACCGGCCTGCTGGTCGGCTGGCTGCTGCTGCTGATCTTCATGGCCGGCACCGCCAGCTACTACCGCGAGGAAATCAGCCGCTGGATGCGCCCGGAGCTGCCGCGCAGCACGGTAAGCACCGACGAAGCGGCGCAGCGCGCGGCCGACTACCTGCTGGCCAACGCACCACAGGCCGAGAGCTGGTTCGTCACCCTGCCGCAGCCACGCAATCCGGCCATGCAGATGTTCTGGCGGTTGCCGGCCGAGCTGGCCGACCCCAGCAAGGGCCGACGCGGCGCCTTCGGTGATGCCACCCTGGACCCGAACACCGGCACCGAGCTGAAGGCCCGCGAGACCCGTGGCGGCGACTTCTTCTACCGCCTGCATTTCGACCTGCACTACATTCCCGTGCTGTGGGCGCGCTACCTGGTGGGCTTCTGCGCGATGTTCATGCTGGTGGCCATCATCACCGGCGTGATCACCCACAAGAAGATCTTCAAGGACTTCTTCACCTTCCGGAAGGACAAGGGCCTGCGCTCCTGGCTGGACTTCCACAACGTCAGCGCGGTGATGGCCCTGCCTTACCACGCGATGATCACCTACACCGGCATCGTCACGTTGATGATCATGTACCTGCCGTGGGGAGTGAACGTGGCCTACGGCACCGACCAGGATGCGTTCTACGCGGAGGCCTTTGGTGGCCTGCCCGAGGTCACCGCGCCCGCCGAAGGCAAGGCTGCCCCCCTGCCGCTGCGGCAGCTGCTGGACAGTGCCCGCACGCATTGGCACGGCACCGAGGTCGCCGGTTTCAGCGTTGCCAATCCCGGTGCCGCCAATGCGGTGATCGACATCCGCCAGCGCGATGGCAAACGCCTGTCCATCGATACCCCGGCGCTGCGCTATGACATGGTCACTGGCGCGCTGCTGCAGGAAACGCCGCCTTCCGGTGGCGCCACCGCCACCCGTGGCGTGCTGTATGGCCTGCACCTGGYCCGCTTTGCCGATTGGGGCCTGCGCGCGTTGTTCTTCCTGTCCGGCCTGACCGGCTGCCTGATGGTGGCCAGCGGCGTGGTGCTGTGGGCGGTGAAGGAGCGGCCGAAGCATGCCAAGAGCGGTCGCACCGGCTTCGGCCTGCGCCTGGTCGATGCACTGAACATCGGCGCCGTGGCCGGTCTGCCGATCGCCTTCGCCGCCTATTTCTGGGGCAACCGCCTGCTGCCGCTGGGCTTGGCCGAGCGCTCCAACGCCGAAGCGAACGTGTTCTTCTACGCGTGGGGCGCCTCGCTGCTGGCAGCCTTCATCTGGCCCAAGCGGATGATGTGGGCGTGGCAGCTGTACATCGGCGCGGCCGCGTTCGCGCTGATTCCGGTGGTCAACGCATTGACCACCCACGCGCACCTGGGCGTGACGCTGTTCAACGGTGACTGGGCATTGGCCGGTTTCGACCTGTCGATGATCGCCTTCGGCGTCATGCTGGCCCTGTGCGGCTGGCGCATGCAACGCTGGACGCCGCCGCTGACTGCCGCCGAGAAGAAGAAACGCGCGGCGGCCGCTGCAGCGACAAAGGCACYGGCCGATGCAGTGGAAGCGGAGGCCAGCGCATGATGCTGCTGGTACTGGGGTTGTCGTTCACAGCGTTCACCGCGCTGTCGCTGGCGATGGAAAAGCATCAGCAGGAACTGCACGGCAAATCCGCGGCATCACCGGCACGGCGCACGCAATGGCGGGTGCTGGGCTGGGTGCTGCTGACGGTGGCTTTCGCACTGTGCGTGGTCGACCACGGCTGGGCGATGGGCCCGGTGCTGTGGCTCGGCGAGCTCACCCTGGGTGGAATCGTGCTGGCGTTCGCGCTGTACCCCTACCGGCCGAAATGGATCGCGCCGCTGGCGATCGCGTTGCCGGTGATCGGGCTGGTGGTGGCGCTGTTGTAACCCGTGCGGTGGACCGCATCCACGCATGGCGTGGATCTACCGGACCCACGCTCGCCGGGCATGGCCCGGCGCTACCGTTCTGCGCGCACGTGGGTAGCGCCGGGCCATGCCCGGCGACGCGTCACGCCAGGCGCTTCAGCTCCCACGCACGATGGATGCGCGCATTGCGCTCGAAATCCGGGCCGATGGTGCTGGCGCTGATCTCGCGGCACTGGGCGAATTCGGCGATGGCGTTCTCTTCCAGCTTGAAGCGGCGGAAGTTGTTGGAGAAGTACAGCACGCCACCCGGCGCCAGTCGCGCGACGGCCGCACGCAGCATCTTCACCTGCTCGCGCTGTACGTCGAAGTCCTCGGCGCGGGCCGAGTTGGAGAACGTCGGCGGGTCGCAGAAGATCACGTCGTACTGGCCGCGATCGCCTTCCAGCCAGGCCATCGCATCGGCCTGCACCAGCAGGTGCTGATTGCCGCCCTGCCCGTTCAAGGCCAGGTTGTCGTAGCACCACTGCAGGTAGGTGGCCGACAGGTCGACGCTGGTGGTGCTGGCCGCACCGGCCACCGCCGCCTGCACGCTGGCCACGCCGGTGTAGCAGAACAGGTTGAGGAAGCGTTTGCCGCGCGCCTGCTCGGCCATCAGCCGGCGCAGCGGGCGATGGTCGAGGAACAGGCCGGTATCCAGGTAATCGAACAGGTTCACCTGCAGCAGCGCGTTGTTCTCGCGCACCACGAGGAACTCCTCGCGCTGCTCGAAACGGCCGTACTTGCTGCCGCCCTTGCCACGTTCACGCGATTTCATCGATACCTGTTCCGGCGGGACGCCGAACACCTCGCGCGCAGCGGCCAGCAATTCATTGCGGCGGCGGCGCACGTCGTTCTCGGGAATCGCAGCGGGTGCAGCGTATTCCTGTACATGCAGGAACGTGCGGCGCTGGCCGCCATCTTCCTCGTACACGTCGATGGCCGCTGCGTATTCCGGCAGATCGGCATCGTAGGCACGGAAACAGGTGATGCCTTCGCGCGCGCGCCAGCTCTTGAACTTCTTCAGGTTCTTGCGCAGGCGGTTGGCCACCATCTGCGCGCCTTCGCTCAGCTCGCGCACCTGTGCCGGGTCGYGGCCCGGCACCGCGATCGGATCGCAGACGATCAGTGCGCATTCCAGCGCACCATTGAACATCTGGTACTTCTTGCCCGCACGCAGGCCGGTGGCGAAGGCCAGTTCGTCATTGCCGCACAGCAGGCTGGCGCGCCACTGCGGCACGGCCTTCTGCAGGGCATTGCCCAGCTTGCGGTACAGCGCCGGATCGGCGGCCAGGCGCTCGTCATACGGCGGGTTGCAGACCACCGCGCCGATCTCCTGCTCCGGGGTGGGCAGGTCAGCCACATCGGCGCGGGTGAAGCGGATGGCATGGGCGACGCCGGCAACTTCGGCGTTCTCGCGCGCGGCCTGTATCGCCACCGGGTCGATGTCGCTGCCGTGGATGACCGGCTTCAGCGCGGCAAGGCCGGCCGCTTCGCGATCACGCGCTTCGCTCTGGATGGTTTTCCAGGCAGCCTTGTCGAAGCCCAGCCAGCGGCTCGGCGGCAGGCTGCCATGGCGCATCAGGCCGGGGGCGACATCGGCCGCCATCAGCGCGCCTTCGATCAGCAGGGTGCCGCTGCCGCACATCGGGTCCAGAAGGCCGCCACCGGCAGCGTGCAGGCGCGGCCACTGCGCGCGCATCAGCAGCGCGGCAGCCAGGTTTTCCTTCAACGGCGCGTCATGCGCCGCACCGCGCCAGCCGCGGCGATGCAGCGGGCCGCCGCCGAGGTCGATCGACAGCGAGGCGCGGCCCTTGCGCAGCGACAGGTTGACGCGCACGTCCGGCAGGTCGGTGTTGACCGAAGGGCGCTCCAGCCCTTCGTCACGCATGCGGTCGACGATGGCGTCCTTGATCCGCTGCGCGGCGAAACGGGCATGGGTGATCTTGTCGCCGGACACATGCGCGTCCACCGCCAGGGTCATCTCCGGCTTGATGTGTTCGTGCCACGGCAGCGCACGCACGCCGTCGTACAGCGCCTGCTCGTCCGGGCATTCGAATTCGTCGATCGGCCACAGCACGCGGCTGGCCAGCCGCGACCACATCACGATCCGCAGCGCCTGCTCCAGTTCGCCATCGGCGTTGACGCCGGCGATGGTGGCAGTGGCCTTTTCCAGGCCCAGGGCCGACAGCTCATCGGCAAGCAGGTATTCCAGGCCCTTGGCGCAGGAGACAAAAAATTTCACGGGATCGGTTCGCAGGTGGTCAGGCACGGCAGGGGGCCGGGCCATTCGGAAGGGAGGGCCGTGGACACGGCCGGCAGGCCCGCGCCGGGGGCGGCGGGGCTGCCATTGTAGTCAATGCGGGCGGGCGCGCCGTGCGCCCGGGCTTCACAGCTGCCGCAGCAGGCGCTCGAAGGCCTGCGCAGAGGCTTCCACGTGGTGCTCCAGGCGATGGCCATCGTCCACCAGCAGCAGCTGCGCCGAGCGCGCCTGCGCCCAGGCGATGACTCCGGCGGCCGGCACCACCTCGTCATGCCAGGCCTGCACCACCGTGGTCGGCACCGGCGCGGCATCCAGCGCCGGCATCGGGCCCATGGTGGTGGGCGGCACCATCAGGAACAGGCCGGCCACCGGCACCTGCAGCGAGGCGATGGCGGAGATGTAGGCGCCCAGGCTGGAGCCGGCCAGCACCACCGGCCCCTGCGCAGCGGCAGCGGCCGTGCGCTCGATCAGGCGTTGCAGGCGGGTGCGCACATCGCCAACGCGGCTGACCTGGCTCATCGCGTCCAGGTCGGTGTAATCGGGGCGCTCATGGGTCCAGCCCAGTCGCTCGGCGACTTCGGCCAGCGCGGTGACCTTGGTCGCCTCCGGGCCGCTCTCGAAGCCGTGGGACAGGATGCAGTGACCGCGGCTCATGCGTGCGCTCCCACGGAGCGGATCGACAGCAGAAGGGAAGGCAGTTTCATCCGGCAATGCTAGCATCGCCGCATGCCCAAACCGCTCCTGCCCGGCCTGCAGCTGCAGCCGTTGCCCTACCACGACCGCCTGCCACTGCGCGATCCATCCAGCCTGGCAATGGTGGTGATCCACTGCACCGAACTGCCCGACCTGGCGACCGCCCGGGAGTACGGCGAGCGCGTGCTGTACGACAGCGGCGCCGGCAACAGCGGGCATTTCTACATCGACCGCGACGGCAGCGTGGTGCAGTACGTGGCGCCGGAGCGCATCGCCCACCACGTGCGCGGCATGAATGCCGATACCGTGGGCATCGAACTGGTCAATTCGGGGCGCTACCCGCACTGGCTCGACAGCCGCCACCAGGCGATGGACGAGCCGTACACCGAAGCGCAGCTGCTGGCGCTGGAACGGTTGCTGCAGGCACTGGTGGCTCGTTACCCGTCGCTGCGGCGGATTGCCGGACATGACCAGTTGGACCTGGAGCAGGTGCCGGCCAGTGATGACCCGGCGGTGACCGTGGCGCGCAAGCGTGATCCGGGCCCGTTGTTCCCGTGGGCGCGGGTGCTGGCGAAGGTGCCGTTGCAGGGGTTGGAGTAAGCGCCGGCAGGGCTGCGCCCTGCACCCGCACAGGCAACGTCAACGTCAACGTCAAAAGCTGGCATTCGGTGGGATGGCGGGGTGGGTCCCGCGGCTGTTGGTAGGTGTCGACCTTGGTCGACACGTGGATCCACGCCATGCGTGGATGAACGTCAAATCGACCAACCCGCTTTGCTCAGGCGCCGGTGGCGACCGGGCGGCTGCTGTCGCTGACCCAGCCACTCCATGAGTCCGCGTAGATGCGTGCGCCGGACAGGCCCGCGCTTTCCATCGCCAGCAGCAGGTGGCAGGCGGTCACGCCCGAACCGCACATCAGCACCACGCGTTGCGGGTCCTGGTTGCCGATCACGCCCTGCAGTTCGGCACGCAGTTCCTGTGCATCGCGCAGGCGGCCGTCCAGCACGTTCAACGCGAACGGGCGATTGACCGCGCCCGGCACATGGCCGGCGACCGGGTCCAGCGGCTCCACCTCACCGCGGAACCGCTCGCCCGCGCGGGCATCGACCAGCCAGCCCGGCGCATGCTTGAGGCGTGATTCGATCTCGTCCGCGCTGGCAACCTGGCTGCCATCGAAGCGCCCCGGATACGCGGGCAACGCGATGACCTGGCTGCTGCCGGTCGCCAGCGGCTGGCCGGCGGCCTGCCAGGCGGCGATGCCGCCATCGAGTACGGCCACGTTCGCATGCCCGATCAGGCGCAGCAGCCACCACAGGCGCGCGGCGGCCATGCTGCCATCGCTGCCGTCATACACCACCACCTGCGTGTCGGTGCCGATGCCCCATTGCCCCAGTCGTGCGGCGAACGCATCGCTGTCGGGCAACGGGTGGCGGCCATGGCCCACCCGCGTCAGATCGGACAGGTCGCGGTTGAGATCGGCATGCACTGCGCCGGGAATGTGTCCCTGCGCGTAGAGGCTGTTGCCCGCCTGCGGGTCGGCCAGCGATGCACGCGCGTCGACCACGCGCACGGTACTTGCGGTCGCGCGGGCATCGACCACGCGTACCCCATCGCCCAAGGCCGCAGCCAGGGTCGCAACATCGACAAGGGTGGTCCACGGCGGGTCGATCGGCTTCATTGCACTTGCTCCAGGCGGCGACGCAGGTTGTACAGGATGGCCGCGGTGGCGCCCCAGATGCGCTGGCCGGGCCAGCCATATTCAAGGACATGGCGGACGCGGCCGCGATGGTTGATTTCGACCTGGCGCAGGTTGTCGGCGGCCATCAGATAGTCCAGCGGCACTTCGAACACCTCGGCCACTTCGCTGGGCTGCGGGACCGCCACGAAATCCGGATCGATCACTGCCACCACCGGGGTCACCCGGTAGCCGGTGATGGTCACGAACGGATCGAGATATCCCAATGCCTGCACCTGTGTCGGCGCCAACGCGATTTCTTCCTGGCTTTCGCGCAGTGCGGCAGCCAGCGCATCGCGATCATCGGGCTCGGTACGGCCACCGGGGAAGCCAACCTGGCCACCATGTTGCCGCAGGGTTTCGGTACGCCGGGTCAGGATCACCTGCGCACCGTTGGCGCGCGGCACGATGCCAGCCAACACCGCCGCCTCGACCGGTGGGCCCGGAGGCAGCAGGTCATCCAGTTCACTGCGGTTCCAGCCGTCACCTGCCGGCGGTTCGGCCAGCGGATGCAGCGCGCGCAGCAGCCGCTCATGATCGGCCAACGACCCTCGCAGCGACTGCTGCAGCTGTTGGCGCAGGGGCAGCACACGCTGCAGGATGTGGCCGCGTTCGCTGTCGCTCATCGACGACCACCGTGCGATTTCGTCGATATGCCGCCCGCACCCGGCGCAGAGCCGGTTGCGATCCAGCTTGCAGACGTTGATGCAGGGGCTTGCGACAGCACGCGCCGTTTCTTCCATTATTTGCACCGGTCAACAGTAGCGCGAATGGGCTGAATTTGGGATGGGCCCCGCACAGCTGCAGCGTGGTGCAGAAACAAAAACGCGCCGGTGGATTCACCGGCGCGTTGATGTTGACGCTGTTTCTTCTTACTTGACGCTGATCAGCTTGATCTCGAACTGCACAGCCACGTTCGGCGGGAACGGGGTGCGCGGGTCGGCGCCGTAGGCCTGATCCGGCGGCAGCGAGACTTCCCACTTCGAGCCTGCCGGCATCTGCAGCAGGGTCTCACGCATGGCCTTCATTTCGACTTCGCTGACCTTGATCGACGGAATCTGCTGGGCCGGGCGGGCTTCGGTCGGGCGCTGGCCGTACGGGAACGGACCGGCCACTTCCAGCYGCACGGTGCTGGCCTGGGTCGGCTTGGCACCCTTGCCGGCTTCGATCACACGGTACTGAACGCCGCTCGGCAGGGTCTGCACGCCCGCCTTTGCCTTGTTCTGCGCCATGAACTGATCGCTCTTGGTCTTGTTTTCGGCAGCAGCCTTTTCGTACTCGGCCTTGGCGGCCTGGGCACGGCCCTGCTCGCGCTTCTGGAACGCTTCAACGGCCGGCTTCAGCTGCTCGGCGGTAATGGCCGGCTGCTTCTTGGCGTAGGCGTCCTGAAGGCCCTTCACCACCGAGTTGATGTCCAGCTGCTCACCGCGACCGGTCAGCTCCGCCAGGTTGTTGCCGTAGTCGTAACCGAAGTAGTAGCTCAGCTTGCCCTTCTCGGACGCGATGTCCTGGGCGAAGGCATTGCCCGTCAGGGCCAGGGCCGCGACGGCGACCGCGATAGAACGCAACTTCATCAAACAGTTCTCCAGGGGTGGTAACTCAGGGACGTTCTGCGCCGCCCTGAGGCGACGGGTTAGGATAACGGCCACAACGTGTAACCGCTACTCACCACGCAGGCTATGACCTGTCTGCGTTTACAGAGTTCAATCTCACTTTTTTTTAACGTTCCAGGAGTTTCCCGTGGTCGAGGCCCCCGCTCCCCACCCGGTCGACGTCAGCGATGATGGCGCCGTCCGCACCATTACCGTGCAACGTCCGGACAAGCTCAACGCCCTCAATGCCGCCACCCTGCAGGCGCTGGCCGAGGCGTTTGGCGACGCCGCCGCCGACCCGGCGGTACGGGTGGTGGTGCTGACCGGGGCTGGCCCCAAGGCGTTCGTGGCCGGGGCCGACATCGCGGAAATGAACACCTTGAGCGCGGTTCAGGGACGTGATTTCTCCCTGCTCGGCCAGGCCCTGATGCGCCGCATCGAACGCATGCCCAAGCCGGTGATCGCCCGGGTGAACGGATTTGCGCTGGGCGGCGGGCTGGAACTGGCCATGGCCTGCCATCTGCGCATCGCCGCTGATTCGGCCAAGGTCGGCCAGCCGGAGATCAATCTCGGCCTGATTCCCGGCTTCGGCGGCAGCCAGCGCCTGCTGCGCCTGTGTGGTCGCGCGGCCACGCTGGAACTGTGCCTGCTGGGCACCCCGATCGACGCCGCGCGCGCACTGGCCCTGGGCATCGTCAACGAAGTGGTGCCCGCCGCCGAGCTCGATGCCCGCGTGCAGGCCCTGGCCCGGCAGCTGGCACAGTCGGCGCCGCTGGCGCTGCGTGGCCTGCTCGACGCGGTACACGTGGGCGGCGAATGCAGCCTGGAAGCCGGCCTGGAATACGAAAGTGCGCAGTTCGGCCTGCTGTTTGCCACCGAGGACATGCGCGAAGGCACCAGCGCCTTCCTGCAGCGCCGCCCCCCCGCCTTCCAGAACCGCTGACGCCATGGCATCCCGACCCAACCCCGTGCTGCTGTTCGCCCGGGTCCAGGCAGACGATCCCGATGGTGCGCTGCAGGCTGGACTGATGGACTACGTCGTGCGCGCTGGCGATGAGCGGCTGCTGCCCGATCATCCGGACCTGCCCGACCGCCTGTGCCAGATGCAGTTGCAACTGCAGCGTGCATGGGCGGCGCGCGAACGCTTCCGCGCACGCGCCGTGCGCCTGGCCCGCCGCGAGGCCGAGCGTGATGCGCGCCGGACGCCCGCGCCGGCACCGGACGTCAAACCCGCCCTGCCTGCCGCCGCGGCCGCCATCCTCGCCCGGGCCAAGGCCCGCGCCGCCGGCAAGGAGCAGTAATGGCGACCGCGAAGAAGACCGCGCGCGCACCTGCGCGCCGCGGCGGTACGATGCCGCGTGCCGACGTGGTGGAAATGTTCACCCGCCTGCGCGAGCTCAATCCGCATCCGAAGACCGAGCTGGAATACAGCTCGCCGTTCGAACTGCTGGTGGCGGTCGCGCTGTCTGCACAGGCCACCGACGTCGGCGTCAACAAGGCCACCCGACGCCTGTTCCCGGTTGCCAACACGCCGGCGAAGATCCTCGCGCTGGGCGAAGAGGGACTGAAGAAGTACATCGCCACCATCGGTCTGTTCAACGCCAAGGCGAAGAACGTGATCGCCACCTGCGCGCTGCTTCTTGAGAAGCACGGTGGCGAAGTGCCACGCGATCGCGACGCACTGGAAGCCCTGCCCGGTGTCGGCCGCAAGACCGCCAACGTGGTGCTCAACACCGCCTTCGGCGAACCGGTGATGGCGGTGGACACGCACATCTTCCGTGTCGCCAACCGCACTGGACTTGCGCCCGGAAAGAACGTGCGCGAGGTTGAAGATCGACTGGTCAAAGCGATTCCCGCCGAGTTCCTGCTCGACGCGCACCACTGGCTGATCCTGCACGGCCGGTACGTGTGCAAAGCGCGCAAACCGGATTGCCCGGGCTGCGTGATTGCCGACCTGTGCCGGTTCAAGGACAAGACCCCCGCGGAGTGACGGCGCCATCCACGCATGGCGTGGATTGGCTGGAAAATCCATCCACGCATGGCGTGGCTCTACTGCAACCGGGGCGCAATCCGCGCGTCATACGTAACCGGTTTCAATGGCAGGCCCAGCCGTGACGGGGCCTGCGGCGGATCGCCGCCGTGCGCGAACTGTCACATTTACGCAATCTTCACGTTTTAGCCTGCGCGCATCTTCCCACCTGCCTGCAAGGCTCCTCTCCATGAAACTGCATCACCAGCTCCTGACGATCGCCGTGGCTGCTGCGCTGTACGTGCCGGCCGCCCACGCCGAAGTCGCCATCGATGTGATCGGCGGTTCGGAAATCACCTTCGAAGGCCTGGTCCAGGCCGACGGCAACTGGTACGACAATGACGTCGTGGACCTCAACGGCGGTGACGCCGGCAACGGCAAGAACAGCGAATTCGAACTGCGTCGCGCCGAGCTGGTGCTGAAGGGCAAGGGCCCGGGCAACGTGGAATGGGTCGTGGGCTACGACGCCAAGGCCGACAAGTTCCTCGACACCAACGTGAAGTACAAGCTGCTGGGCAACGCCAACCACTTCATCCAGGTCGGCCAGTTCAAGCAGCCCAACAGCCTGGAAGAACTGTCCAGCACCAAGAACAACGACTTCATCTCCAAGGCTGCGGTCACCAACACCTACGCTGTCGCCCGTCGCCTGGGCGGTGCCTACAGCTACGGCCAGGACAACTGGTCGGTCACCGCCAGCGCCTTCGGCCGCGAACTGACCCGCAACCTGGCCCACGGCAGCGGCTACGGCGCGCGTGGCACCTGGGCCCCGATCAACGAGAAGGGCCAGGTCCTGCACTTCGGCCTGAGCTACGTCGACTACGACACCGACGCAGACACCCTGCGCGTGCGTGCCCGCCCGAACGCCGACCTGGCCACCGCGCGCCTGGTCGATGGCGGCAACATGACCGACACCGACCGCGTCAGCACCATCGGCGCCGAGGCGATGTACTTCCAGGGCCCGTTCAAGGCCCAGGCCGAGTACTACACCAGCAAGGCCAAGCGTTACGCCCATGACAACTACACCACCGACGGCTACTACGTCAGCGGCGTGTGGAATGTCACCGGCGAAAGCTGGAGCTACAAGGGCGGCACCCCGGGCACCGGCCTGCCGAACAACCCGGCCGGCGGCCAGTGGCAGCTGGGCGTGCGCTATGACCACATGGATCTGAAC
>NZ_JBFTOJ010000129.1:0-11963 GCF_056397905.1 Stenotrophomonas sp. 05L414_2 | reverse complement strand
CTCCAAAAGGTCTGGACTGGATTCGAAGTCGATATCCGGCGCTTTCGCAGGTCGAACTGCTAGTGGAGATGCAGCATCTGCGTCACATGTTCGGCGCTCTGTGGGCCGAGGCCGTCCATGAGGTGGTCTCGGCCGAGGATTCGGATGTCAAGTTCCTCATCGTCGACCACCCAGTAACGACCTTCAATGCCGTGCTGCCAAGTGACGCGGCCGTCCAAGCCTATCCCAACGACGCTCCCATAACCTGGAACGGCACGCAGACGCTATTCCCACTCGACGGCAATCAGTTGCTAATTCTGACGCATGTAGATTACGCCAAATATCCCAGTGACGTCGCTCTCGCGGCAAAACGAACGAACGCACGCTATTTCGGTGATGCGATGATGCGCACGGATAGTCTTATCCGAGGGCGTCGCTTCAGTAGAGAAGAAGTCGTCACGGTGAACGCTTGGCTCAAGGGGCGCGCGCGCCGCTACATCGCCGCAGGAAGGCCGGAATGGCTGTATCCGGAATTGGATCGGCCTTTAGATCACGCCCGTCTGGCCGAGCTGCTGCGCCCGCCTGAAGCAGAGCTATGGCGCTACGGCGGCGATACATACTTCGGCTTCAAAGATGGCACTTATGGCTATCGAGACGCCTATGGGCGAACCTCACGTGAGCACGAGTTCGTGGCCAAACCACCTCCATTGTCGCCGCCGCAGACCGGAGAACCTTGTCCATGCGGCAGCGGCAGCCCCTACGACACGTGCTGCGAGCTGTTGGCGTCATGGGAGCGACCGCGGTGGGACGAGCTCAGCCTTCGCGAGCGAAACCTAGCGTTTCTGCGCGCGATCGCTGGCGTGTTGAACTTGAACGACAAGAACGCGTGGAGCCGTGTCCAACATACGCTGTCCGACGAGCAGGTTTCCCAGCTGCATCGGATCTCCCAGGGGTTGTGGCCGGAAAACACCGATCTGACTGCGCTGCTTCCCCGGCAGAGTAACGGCCGAGTGCGTGCGGTGTACATGGGGCCGTCCGATCCGCGCACAGCAGGCGAAAGTTTCATAAGCCTCGTGCCGCTGTTCGATCAGATTCTGGTGATGGATCCGTTCCTCGTCTCACGCAATCTTCGCCCCGATTTCAGTCCTGTCACATCCCCGGAGCAGCACAAACTACAGTTTTTGAAGAACGTTTGGTTCTGGTTGTTGCTTGAGCCGCTCATCGTCGCAGGGAAGGTGCTCGTCTTCCCGAATCCTGCTGACCTTAGTCCGGATTTCCAACGGGCGATGCAGGAGATGGCGCAGACGCGAACCGCAAAGTGGGTGCCTGCACGGGAAGATCTGGCCAAGTTCGAGAAACTTGCCCGTGAAGACTTCCAGCGATCGCTACTGCTGTTGCCGGACGACACTCTACTCCCGATGTTCAAGAGGAGCACGCCGGATAAGCCGGACGCGTACGTGCAGGGAGTTATCGACTACATGCGGCGTGAAGCCGAGAGCGACCCCATAGCACTGCTCCAGGTTCTAGGAACACGCAACCGGCTTAGTCAGGCGATGGTTACCAAGAGCGTGACCTTGGAGGTAGCGATTTTCATCGCACAGGCCACCGGGGCAGTCCCGGTCACGGACGTCAAATCACTGTGGAACTAACTTCATGATCACACTCGCGCAGCGCAGGGCGGGGGCAGCGCACCGACCAATCTTTGCGGATTACGAGCGCCAGTAGTTCTCAATCCCTTCAATGGACTCGTCCTCGCCGAATCCATCGCCGCAGTGGAGGTGCGAGCGGCCTTGCGTCGGGCGCTTGAGACCTTGGGGTTGCGTTCAAAAGACAAGGCTCTGAAGGACTTTAAAGCCCTCGGTGCGCGTCTGGACCGCCTGACGGATGAGGCGGGTCATCTGAGCAGTTCAGACGCTTCAGTTGCGCAGCTGCTCACTCCTTCTACGCCGACGGCCGGGTTCGAGTTGCCGGCGGCGCAGCGGCTTGTGGTGGGTTTTGGCCGAGGCGAGCCCCCCATCTTTCTAGGCTTGGCACTGCTCAGGACAACCCTGCGCGACACCGCAAGCGACGCAAGCGACGCAAGCTAAAGGCTACACATCCGCGCGTTCTCACCGCCGCATGATGTGCTGGCCCAGCAGCGCCTCGCGCGCCGCACCTAAGGAACGCAGGCCACGAGGGCAGGGCGCGTGACAACAGGGTTACGCATGCAGCGCTTGCTGTTGGCAAGTTTGAGGCGGCGCTGGGCCGACGGCGCCGGCGCCGCGGGTGCATCCAACGCCAGTAACTGTGCCAAGACCTTACGGAAGAAGGCTCTTGGCGCAAGCCTCCTCCAAGTATTCAGCGAGGCGCGGTAGTTGCACCGCCCCAGGCGCCTCGCGCAACCACATGGGCATGGCAGTTTGTTGGCAACGCGCTTTCGCTTGGTCAGCGCCAGCAGTGCCGCCCGCACCGCGGGACCGGTATGCAGGCCGAGCAGGTGCTGATAGTCGTCGTAAAGGCCGCGGGCGCCATGCTCCAGCTCCTCGAACGGGTAGCCGGCGTAGCCCCGTTGCCGCCAAGATGCGGCGTATAGGAATGGGATCACGCACTGATCGACGTAGGCGAGCAGGGTCGGTGAAGGACCGAGCTTGAGCTGCAGCTGCAGCGGCGACCCTAGGCAGAGGTTGCCGGCGCTGTTGACGTGGTTGTCCGGCGTGCGCGGGACACGTTGACCCTCCTCGTACACATTCGGCAACGTCTCTGTCGAAAACAGAGGCACCTCCAGGCGTACCTGGTATGTGTCGGTGATGGCGGGGCGACCCGGCGGCACCCAACTGAAGTCGAGGACGCCGCCGACGATCACGACGTCGGCACGGCGGCTCGGCCGTCGGCGCAACCGCGGCCACGCCGTCAACAGTTCGTCGACGTGGGACTGCAAGAATTGCATCACTCGCGCCAGGGGCGCGCCGGCGCGGAGTCGACGTGCACCTGCCGGACCACCGCCGGCGCGGCGACGACACCGGCCAGGCCACGGAATGCGTCCTGCGACAGCTTCAGTCCGAAGTGGTCTTCCGCCATCTCGACGAGACGTCCGGCGTGCGGACTGTCTAGGAACGCGGCGAAGTCGCGGTTGGCGGCTTCGACCCACTCGTGGAAGTGGCGCTTTAGCTCGAGTTCGAGGCAGTCCTGGCGGTGCCAGCGATCGGCAAAGTTCTCCTGCGGGTTGATCGGGTTGCGGATCTCGTCGGCGCCTGAAAGCCTGAACTCGTCAAGCTCCAGCAGGACCCGGCGCAAGGTCTGGGTCAGCGATTCGCCATGAACGTACACCTGGCCGGCGATAGTGGTGACCAGGATCGAGGCCGGCTTGACGTCCGGATCGCTGGCGAAGCGAATGTCGCGGTGCCGCTTCAGCAGTTGCACGACCTGCTGCAACGCTGTCTTGCTGCGGTAGACCGGGACCGGGTCGATCTGGGCCTCGGCAAGTACACCGCGTTGTTCGGGCGCCCGCATGCGCGACAGGAACCATTGCAGGTAGCCACCGGGGTTGCTCGACGGCCAATCACGGCTGCGCGTGCGGTAGGCGCGATGCTGCTGGTCGGTGATCCAAAGCGCCTTGCGGGCGATGTCCTGGGCCAGCGCCGCCGGGACGCCATGCAGTTCCATTTGCTCGCGCAGGTAGCGGCGGCGGTCGTCATCGGCCCGGATACCGGGAACCACGTCCAGGTGGAACGGGAGCTCCTTATCCTTGTAGCGCAGGCGCCAGCAGCGGTTCTTCGGCTGCAGCGGCCGGTCGATCTGGCGGGCATGGCGGTACGCCGCCAGCTCGCCCCCGACCAAGTCCTTCAGGTCCTGCTGGGAATGCGTATCGCGTGACACGCCCTCTCGAAGCTTACAGGTGAAGTCCAAATCGTACTCGTCGTCGTCGTTGATCGGCCGGATCGCGGTACCGAGTGCGAAAGACCCCTGCACGAAGACATGGGCGTCGTGTCGGGCCAACGTGGATTCAGGGCGCGCGATCCACCGCCCGAGATCCTTGTAGCGGCTTTCTGCCCGCTCGTAGGCATGAGCGGGCAGATCGATGTCCTTGAGCAGGACTTCTAGGCGCGAGTTCGGGGCACGGCTGTCCATCACAATCACCTCAGCGTTCGATCAGGGGCAGGGAAAGGGCCGGATGAAAGGCACCGTGGCCTTTGTCCGCGTCGTACACATGGAAGGGGAAACTGACCTTTGGCTTGACCGCGATACCGAAGGCCATCGCAAGCGAGGCCGGCATCGCAGGAAACACATGGATCGGCGCGGTCTTCGGCAACTGGGTTTCCAGTTGCGCCACCACGCTAGCGACCTTGGCGCGAAACGCATCGATCGTCGCGGGCCCTTGGACGAGATCGAGCCGCGGTCGGTCGACGGTGACGTGAATCACCGAGGGTTGATCGTGGTTGAGGGCAGTGCAGATGCGCTCGGGTTCGATCACGCCGGACAGCGAGAACACTAGGGCAACCGGACCATCCCAGTGCGTCGGCCATTTGATGTCGAAGACACAGGCCGGTGCATCCTTGTCGGGGAACTGCCAGCTCTGCGCGTGGCGGTCCCACTGGAACGGGTACAGCTCACTGGAGTGGCCGAGCGCGAATCCCATCACCATCAGCGCCGGCATGTCGGCAAGACCGAACAAGGCAATTGCGCGATCGGATTCAGGGCGCGCTTGCAGCATTCGCACCTTCTGGCGGATGGCAGTCAATACGTGCAGCCAGTACTCCGCACTCTGCGGCTCGTAGCCACTGGCATCAACGTCGACCTCGACCGGCCGTTCGGTCAATACCAGCCCGCGCTGCACCGCGGCCTTCAGGGCGCTGGCCGCATCCCCGGCCATGATCTGGCGCCCGATAACCCCACGAAAGTGCAGCCCGAGCACCTTGCGGCCATGGCTGTGCTGGCCGGCGACGCGCACCGCGGCCTCGTGCTGTTGTTTCCACTGCGCCAGCAGGGCTTCGGGGTAGTGATCTTCCCAACCAGGCTTATCGACCACGGCGTGGTGTGTGGGGCAGAACAGAATCAGGTTGCCGGGATCGTCCGACAGCGGGTGAGAGCGCCGCGCATCGCCTCGCGGCCCGTCGGCACTGGCGGCAACGTTGTGGGCGAGCTCACCGAACCCGCTCGGCGTCAGGTAGAGGGGGTCCTGATACAGCACCGCGCCGCAGCCCGGCCACGCGCATACGCCGGCACCGCGGGCCCACACCTCTCGTTGCGTCGCCGGTGAGACCGCCTTGCCGCGCGTCGATTTGCCCGCCGCCTTGCCCATCTGTCATCCCCCAGAAGGTGGTTGAGTGTCCCATCGTGCTCGCCCGATGTCGCACACGCTGCGACAAAACCCCAAGGACTAGACACTGAATGCGACGCTTACCCCTCCATCTTGTGGCGCGTGACACTGTTTCAAGGGGTGCTGCTTGACTGATCCCCATCACTCGAGGTAAGACCGCCGTCCAACAGGCGCGCCGCCGGATTGTCGGCCGCGGCACCAGCCTGGAAATACCCCACCACACTCGACACCGAGCGGTGCTCGGTCAGCTGCATAATCGCCGGCAGGGCCACCCCTTGGCGGCTGGCCTCGGTCACGAACCCCGACCGTAGGCTGTGCCCACCAAAATCCCCCTCCAGCCCGGCCAGCCGCGCCCGCCGCTGCACGATCTCACCTACGGCGGCCGGGGACAGGGCAGGGCCGACCCGCTGTTTCCACAGCCGCCGGAAGATTGCCCCCTCGGTGAGGCCTGAGGCATCCAACCACTCCTCAAGGGCGAGGGCGGCCCGATCGAGCACCGGCTTATTCGGCGTCGAGGTGGCCTTAACCCCGGCCTGCTGGGTCTTACTGTGCTCCAGCCGGTAGATATAGCCCGCCTCGCCAATCCGGCGCAGGTCGCGCAGGTCGGCAGCGGCGATCTCGCTGCGCCGGCGGCCGCCGCTGGCAAATCCGAAGCAGAGTAGGGCGCGATCGCGCAGACCTTCTAGGCTATCGTCACAGGTGGCCAACATGGCCTCCAGCTCGGCCAGGGTGATTGCGGTCTTCTTGCGTGGTCGCTCGCCGCGCTTGACCGCGGCCCGCGCCGCTCGACTGAGTACGGTGCGGATTGCCGGCTGCTCGCAGGGATTGGCCACTTGCTTCAAGCGGTGCGCGGTGGACAGCACGGCAACGCGATGGCGCACGGTCGCCAAGGTCCACGGGCCGACCTTAGCCTTAAGGCCAGCGGCCACCAAGGCCTGGTCGAGGGCTGGTGGAAGTTCCCAGGCCAATTCGCCGTCGGTCGAGCGGCGCTGTACGTGATCAACTACGAACTGGAGCACGATGGACTCGGGCACCGGCAAGGCCAATTCAATGCCGTAGCGCGCCGTATGCCAGCCGGCCCAGTAGCGCAGGGCGCTGGTGTAGCTGCGAGTGGTGTTCTCGGCTGCGGCTTCGGCCAGCAGCTCGCGGACCGCATCGGCAGCCTGTTGGGCCAGCTGTTCGGGCAGGACCAGGCTGGTGGCCGTCGCGGCAAGTACGGGAATTGTAGAAATATCTTTCATACTATGTAATGTACGCTACGCTTAGACGACCATACCCACGATAATCATCACTTATCGTGAGTACACTACCAGCAGAGCAGGGCGCCAGTACAGGAGACTTCGCATGGCCCGCGGCATCACTGAGTCTGACGTCCATACCGCCGCCGACGAGCTGGTGGCCAAGGGCGAGCGCCCGACCGTCGAGCGGATCCGGGCTCACCTGGGGACAGGCTCACCGAACACCGTGACCCGCTGGCTGGAGACGTGGTGGAACCGACTTGGTACGCGCCTGCAGCGAGCGCGTCCGGAACTGGAAGATGCGCCAGCAGTGTTGGCAGAACTCGCCGGGCAATGGTGGGAGCTGGCGCTGAAGCATGCCCAGGAGGCCGCCCATCGAGAGCTTGCAGAGGCTAAGCAGTCGTTGGCCGCCCAGCGTGATGCACTGGAGGTCAAATCACGGCTTGTAGATGGCGAGCTGACGCAAATGCGTTCAGAGCGCGACGCTGCACTTACTGGAGAGAGAATTGCAGCTACGCAAGCTACAGAGCTTCAGCAGCTAGTTGGTCAACTCCGCCTGCAGATATCTGAACTCGCAGAACAACGGGGCCTCGAACTTCGAAGAGCCGATCGGAGTGAAGCAGCGAGACATCAGCTCGATACCCGCCTCCATGAGGCACTGGAAACGGCGAAATCTGAGCGAGAAGACTGGGCCGAGTACGTCAGATCTGTCGAGAATCGGGCGCTGAGCGATGTCGACCGCGCGCGCCAAGAGGTGAGGGAGCTTCAGGCGCAGCTGAGCAAAGCAACCGAACAACATAGAGCCCTTGAGAACCAGCTGCGCCAAGATATCCAAGCCGCCCAATCAGCGGCAACCAAGGCAGGTCAATCTGCCGATATTCTGCGCGGCAGATGTGATGCGCTCGAAGGGCAATTGACAGGACTTCGGGATTTGCCGGCCCAGTTGGAAGTGGCGCTCAAGCGATCCAAGGAAGCTGGCATCGCTGCTGATGCCAGACCGAAACGCAAGCGGTCGAAACAGACTAACCGGGGGTCGTAGTCACAACCGCTGATCGAACATCTCAGTTGACATCAGCGCGAGTTGACTAGACTACCGCCTTCATCGGCTACCGCGGCCAGAGCGACTAGGCCGTCTATCGAAACCACCTGAGCGGTCACCCAGCCGCTTGTTCTGACGATACGCCACAAAAATTGCGGCAAGGGTCGCCGTCACCGCCGAGAACATGACGAGAGCGGCAAAGAGAGTCATCTGCTGAAAAGTGGACAGGGATGCTAGGTAGCTCATCGAACGCCTCTAACCAGAATACCGAAACGGAAATCAGCGCACGCGATCGCGGAACTCGATGTTCGCCATAGACGCAAGCATAACTCTAAGACGGCAACGGTTCGCACCCCGACATATCCGAACATCATCGAAAGCAGGCGCTATGTGCGGGCAACATGGCTGCATTCTGCGGGCACCATGGCTACATTGCAGGTAGAACACAGTCGTTCCGGCAACCGCCGAAGCAGCATCGGCCAGCAACTTATATGCTGCGCTACAGCTTGCTAACGAGCAGCTGGGGGCGTATGTGGGCAGCATGACTACATTGTGCGGGCCCGATGGCGACATTGGAGCTAGAGCGCCGTCGCTGCGGCGACCACCAAAGCTTGGCCCAATTTTGGAGCGAGGTTCCGAGGCGGAACGGCCGAGCTAGGCTCGCAACCAGGGCAGGTTGTCCGCGGCAACCAGAGGCGACAGGCGCTCGCCGCCGTACAAGTAACACTTTTACATGGCGCTGGGTAACAGATTTACCTGCTTCGTCACCGGCGGCAGTTCCCAGGCCAATTCGCCGTCAGCCGACCGGCGCTTACGGCATTTCGCATAATGTATATTATGTTCAAAGCAGACCGGACATCGACTCCGCTACCGAGCCCGGCCAATGGCACCCCGGACATCACCCGGGCCCCAACCCAGCCGTAGCTTCTCTGTCCCCCCTGGTCGCCGGCGCCCCACAAGGGGCAACCCGGCATGTCCTGGCAGCACACGCCCACACGAGCAGTCGCAAGGTCCAGTCTCCACTAGTCAGGCGTACCTCACCGGACCAACGTTCAATTCTGAGGGAACCCAAGCCCTCAGCCCTGCAGAATTCAACGCCGGCGGACCCGCGACCACCGTGACGCGTCACGTTAATTGCGCCCGCCAACCCGTCAATCGCGCCGCTCTGGAACGTCTCGTGATTGGACCCGTCCTTGACCGGAGCGTGGACGCTGGCATCTCGCCAGCGGAGCACGCACTCAACTTGAGCAGTGCACGCGGTCCGCGCGCTCATTGCAGACGCGATTCAAAAATCATCAGACGCAACAGGCTACTTCGCTGCACCCGCGCTGTGCAGATCCCGACACAAACCTCCAACTTTTCCTACTTCCACTCTAGGAAAAATCTCAAAAATCGAATGTTTTCGATGCTCGACGCGACAGCGGCGCCAGAATGAGTGCCACGCCACTGGGCGCTGACAACACTCCTGCGCATGAACGGATTCCCTGCACCGCGCCGGCTTCGCCTGGCCCTGCTTGATGACCATGACGTCGTCCGCCGCGGCACGGCCTTCCACCTGGGCAACGACAGCCGCTTCGAGATCATCGCCAGCCACAGTGACAGCCAGGCGTTCGTGCAGGCGCTGCAGCAGCGTCATGCCGATGTGGCCATCATCGACATCACCCTGGCGCCCGGTGATATCAGCGGCACCGAGCTCGTCGAGCACCTGCGGCAGGCATTGCCGAGGGTAACGCTGCTGGGTTTTGCCGGACAGACCTCGGTGGCGATCATCAACCACCTGTTGGATGCCGGAATCAGCGGCTTTGTCGGCAAATCCGAGCCGTTGATTGAACTGTCCGACGCGGTCGTACGCGTGTCCCAAGGGCTCTGCCGCATTCCGCCGTCGTGCAAGCTGCTGACGCCCTGCGATGCGCTGAGCCGCAACGAGCGCGAGGTCATCCGGCTGGTCCTGGATGGGCTGACCGTCTCGGAGATTGCCTTGCATCGCCACCGCAGCATCAAGACCGTCAGCACGCAGAAGATTGCCGCGCTGCGCAAGCTGGGGTTGCGCAATGACGCGGAGATCTTCGCGATACGGCAGCAGTTGGAGGCACTGTGACCGCGCTGTTCAAGCGTGGCCGCAGGCTCATGCTGCTGGCGCTGTTCACCCTGCTTCCCTGTACGTCCGCGGGCGACATCCAGCACGGAAAATGGACAGCGGGGCGCGTGGTCCGGGTGGCCGCGGCCCCCACGCTGCACCCTGTGCCCGAAGATGCTGCCGACCCCGAGGTGCTGCAGACGCTGGCGCATGGCTATGCCGCGCTCGTGGCCCGCCATTCCGGCCTGACCTTCGTCGAAGTCCCTTTTTCCAGCACCCTCGCCGCGATGACCGCCGTCTGTGAGGGGCGGGCCGATCTTGTGCTGGCGATGGGTGCTGACGATGGGGCACGCCTGCCCTGCCCCAGCCTGGCGCCCTCGCGCAGTTTTCCTGGCGGTGCCAGCGTGCTTGCCGGCCGCATTGGCGAGCGCTTGCCGCAGCGGGCTGCCGATCTCGGCACGCTGCGCATCGCTGCTGTTGAAGGAGGCCCCTACCCTGTGTGGCTCGCACAGCATCACCCTGCAGTGCCTGTGCTGCCGCACCCCAGCATGCGGGCGGCATTGGCTGCCGTGGATGCCGGCATTGCCGACGCTGCGATCGGGCTGGAATCCACTGCAGGTGCGATAGCACGACGTCACTTCTCCCACAGCCTGCGGTTGCAGACAGTGGATGCCGATCTTTCGACCCAGCTGCATCTGCTTGCCCGGCGCGAAGACCAGGCGCTGCTGGATCGTATCGAGGCGGCATTGGATGACATCACCATCGAAGAGCATGCCCAGTTGCTGCAGCGCTGGGCACGGCAGACGCTGCCGGCCGCGCTCGGCCAGAAGGTGCGCGAAGGCCTCGATGGCACCGTAGTCTGGCTGTTGCCAGCCGCAGCCCTGCTGCTGGCATTCCCCTTGCTGGCTGCACGCAGGCTGCGCCAGCAGCAGGGTCTTGATCAGAAGCAGGCGCAGATGACGGGCATGATCAGCCATGAGGTGCGCAATTCCGCCCAGGCCGTCATGGCGTCGATCGACCTGCTGGGCCAGGCGCCACTGCCAGCCGGGCAACGCGAACTGGTCGCCGCTGCGGCCACCGCCAGCCAGACATTGCGCGGATTGCTCAACCGCACGCTGGACTTCTCCCGCCTGGCCAGCGGCACGTTCCGGCCAAAGCGGGTGCCCTGCAACGTCCCTGCGATCTGCACGCAGGCGCTGCAGGCCATTACGCCCCTCGCGCAGAAGAAGGCGCTCAGCCTGCAGCTCTGCGCACCGCAGGCGCCGTTCCCGATGCTGGCAACGGACCCGGACTGCCTGCGCCAGCTGCTCGACAACCTGCTCGGCAATGCCGTCAAGTTCACCGACGTAGGCGGCGTTGAACTGCGCCTGCAGCTGGATGCGCCCACGAAGAACGCATCACTGTTGATAGAGGTCATCGACAGTGGCATCGGCATCGCGCCAGCGCAGATGAGCGCCCTGTTCGAGCCCTTCCGGCAGGCCGATGCAGGCAGGCAGCGCGGTGGCAGCGGCCTGGGCCTTTCCATCTGTCGCACGTTGGCCGAGGCCATGGGCGGCACCCTGGATGTCCATAGTGTGCACGGCCGTGGCAGCCGCTTCATTCTTCGCCTGCCCGTGCAGCAGGTGCAGGAAGATGCACCGGCTACTGCCGCTGCGTCCGCCCTGCCCCGGCTGGCCGGCACGCGCATCCTGCTGGTGGAGGATCACGCGCTGACCCGGCAGGTCATTGCCGCCCAGCTGCGGCGCTGGGGCGCGACGGTGCAGGAGGCTGCCAATGCCGAAGATGCCTTGGCGGCCCAGATGCAGGCGCCCTGCCCGCTGGTGATGCTGGACATCGGTCTGCCGGGAATGGATGGCTACGCGCTGGCCCGGCAATTGCGGCTGCATGAGGCAGAAGGCGCGCCGCGCGCCCGGCTGATCGCGCTTTCCGCTTTCACTGGCGACGATCACACGCTGCGCTGCCAGGTTGCCGGCATCGACGCGGTATTGCTCAAGCCGTTGCAGGCCGATGCGCTGCTGCAGGCGCTGGACCAGCCTGTGCCCGGCCGTGCCTTCGAAAGCACTGCCCGCGAACTGCTGGCCGCCTACGAAGAAGATATCGATCGCGAGCTGCAATGCCTGCACGAAGCGATCGTTCGTTGCGATGCCGCGCAGCTGCGCCATCATGCGCATCGCCTGCAGGGCGTGCTGCAGATGCTCAACGGGGGCGGCATGGATGCACGCGCCGGCGAGCTATGGGAGCTGGGCGATCGCGTGCCGCCCGGCTGGGACGATGCGCGCCAGCTGCTGGCCGAGCTGCAGTCGTGGCGCGGCTCCCGGGCTGTGGGAACCGCGC
>NZ_JBFTOJ010000128.1:0-17971 GCF_056397905.1 Stenotrophomonas sp. 05L414_2 | reverse complement strand
CTCCTGCGCCTTCCACAGGTGCTGGCCCGCCAGCACCACCTCGCCTGCCGGCGGCGTCGATTCCAGGTAGACGCCACGGCCGTCAACCGGGGTCACCTGGCCGGCGTTGTACTTGTCCAGCAGGCCGTACTTCTGGCTGACCACGTAGTCTTCCTGGCCGTGGCCGGGGGCGGTATGCACCGCACCGGTACCGTCCTCGTCGGACACGTGTTCGCCGTTGAGCACGAGGATCTCGCGCTCCGGGTAGAACGGATGGATCAGCAGCTGGTTTTCCAGCGCCGAACCTTCGGCCTCACCGTGCAGCACCACCGCGTCCACGCCGTAGCGCTGCAGCGAGCGCTCGGCCAGTGCAGCGGCCAGCACCAGCCAACGGCGCTTGCCGTTGTGCGCCGGGCCTTCGGCCAGCACGTAGCGGATGTCCGCGCCCAGCGATACCGCCAGCGAGGCCGGCAGCGTCCACGGGGTGGTGGTCCAGATCGGCACGGCCACTTCCACGTCGGCCGGCACGCTTACGCCGAACGCCTGCGCCACGGCCTGCGCATCGCGCGCGGTGTAGGCCACGTCGATCGCCGGCGAGGTCTTTTCCTGGTATTCGATCTCGGCCTCGGCCAACGCCGAACCGCAATCGAAGCACCAGTACACCGGCTTGGCGCCGCGCAGCAGGTGGCCGTTGGCGATGACCTTGGACAGCGCGCGGATCTCGTTGGCCTCGAAATCGAAGCTCAGGGTCTTGTACGGGTTGTCCCAGTCGCCGGTGACGCCCAGGCGCTTGAAGTCGGCGCGCTGGATGTCGATCTGCTCCTCGGCGAACTCGCGGCACTTCTGCCGGAACGCGACCGCATCGAGCTTCACCCCGACCTTGCCCCACTTCTTTTCCACCGCGATTTCGATCGGCAGGCCATGGCAGTCCCAGCCCGGCACATAGGGCGCATCGAAGCCGGCCAGGTAGCGCGACTTGACGATGATGTCCTTGAGGATCTTGTTGACCGCATGGCCCAGGTGGATGCGCGCATTGGCGTACGGCGGGCCGTCATGCAGCACGAACAGCGGGCGGCCGGCGGCGTTGTCGCGCAGCTGCTGGTAGAGCCCCTGCTCTTCCCAGCGCGCCAGAATGCCCGGCTCGCGCTTGGGCAGGTCGCCGCGCATCGGGAATTCGGTGGCCGGCAGGTTGAGGGTGGTCTTGTAGTCCTGGCTCACGCAGTGGCTCGCAATCTATGTTCGGAAAGGATGGCACGCGCCTGTTCGGCGTCGCGGTGCATCTGGTCGGTCAGCGCCGCCAGATCGTTGAATTTCTCTTCGTCACGCAGTTTGGCAACGAATTCGACTTCGATGTGACGCCCGTACAGGTCGCCCTGGAAATCAAACAGGTGCGCCTCCAGCAGCGGCTCCACGCCGTCCACGGTCGGCCGGGTACCGAAACTGGACACCGACGGCCACGGCTGGTCGAACACCCCGTGCACCCAGGTCGCGTAGATGCCCGACAGTGCCGGGGTCTTCGGGAAACGCAGGTTGGCGGTGGGGAAGCCCAGCGTACGGCCGAGCTGGCGCCCGCGCACGACCCGCCCGCTGATCGAGTACGGGCGACCGAGCAGGTCGCCGACGCGGGCGAAGTCGCCTTCCTGCAGCAGCTGGCGGATACGGGTGCTGGAGATGCGGTCACCATGCAGGTCGACCGCTTCAATCTCGCCGGCGCTGAAACCGAGCTCGGCGCCCAGCGCCTGCAGCAGGGCCAGATCGCCACGGCGACGGTTGCCGAAACAGAACTCCGGCCCGATCCACACCTCGCGGGCGTTCAGGCGCTGCGCCAGCAGCTGGCGCACGAAGGTTTCGGCGGGCATCGCCGCCATCGCCGCGTCGAAGCGCAGCAGGCCGATCGCATCAACGCCCAGTTCGTGCAGGATCTCGACCTTGCTGCGTGCCAGGGTCAACCGCGGCGGCGGCGTACCCTGGGCGAAGAACTCACGCGGCAAGGGCTCGAAGGCCACCGCCACCGCAGCCACACCCAAGGCGCGCGCACGCGCGACCGCGTGCCGCACCAGCGCACGATGGCCCAGGTGGAGGCCGTCGAATGCACCGATGCAGACCACGCTTCCGTTGGGGAACAGCTCCCCGCCCTCGACGCTTCTGAACAGCCTGCTCATCAACTCTCGTTCCGGCCGGCCGAAGCCCGCCCCTTCAATGGTGTAACCCTGAAGTATAGCCGCCGGGAGCCACGATCAATGCCCACGCAGGTCGCGCGGACGGAAGCCCATCGCCACCATCGCAAGCAGATAGGTCAGCCCGCCACCGCCGACCAGCAGGCCGAGCGCGCCGATCCGTTCCCACACGCCCATCGACGAGAAGCCCGGCAGCCAGTACAGCAGGGCCAGCAGCACGCCGACCATCGCCGTGCACGCCAGCAGCAGGCGCAGCAGGTAGCCACCCCAGCCCGGACGCCGCTGGTAGACATCGGTCTTGCCCAGCCAGTACCAGAGCAGCCCCAGGTTCAGGTAACTGGACAGCGCGCTGGCGATGCCCAGCGCCAGGTGCAGGCCGGGCTGCTTGCCCAGCGCCGCCATCACCCCCTGCGCCTTCAGCTCGTCGGGCACCATCACCTGRTACAGCACCGCCAGCAGGGCGAAGTTGAACACCATGTTGGCCACCAGCGCGGCGACGCCGGCGCGCACCGGCGTCCTGGTGTCCTGGCGCGCGTAGAACGCCGGCAGCACCACCTTCAGCAGCGCGAACGCCGGCAGGCCGAAGCTCAGGCCGTACACCGACAGCGCCGTCATGCGGGTGTCGAAGGCGGTGAACTGGCCGTGCTGGAAGATCGTGGAGATCAGCGGTTCGGCCAGCAGCAGCAGGCCCAGCATGGCCGGCACCGAGATCAGCAGGGTCATGCGCAGGCCCCAGTCCAGCGAGCGCGAGAAGCCTTCGCGGTCGGTGCTGACGTGGTGCCGGGCCAGCGCCGGCAGGATCACCGTGCCCAGGGCCACGCCGAACACGCCCAGCGGCAGTTCCAGGAAGCGATCGGCCAGCGACAGCCAGGACTGCGAGCCATCGGTCAGCTTGGCGGCGATGACGGTGTCCAGCAGCAGGTTGATCTGCGCCACCGACGAGCCGAACAGGGTCGGCACCATCAGCGTCATCACCTTGCGCACGCCCGGATGGTTCCAGCCCCAGCGCGGCAGGGTCAGCAGGTCGATGCCCTTCAACGAAGGCAGCTGGAACAGCAGCTGCAGCAGGCCGGCGGCCAGCACCGCCCAGCCGAGGGCGAGGATCTGCTTTTCCGGTGTGCCACCCAACCGCGGCGCCAGCCACAGCGCGCCGGCGATCATGCACAGGTTGAGGATGACCGGCGTCAGCGCCGGCATCGCGAAGCGCTGGAAACTGTTCAGCGCACCGCCGGCCAGGGCGGTCAGCGAGACGAACAGCAGGAACGGGAAGGTCAGGCGGAACAGGTCTATCAGCAGGCCCTGCTTGGCCGGGTCGGTGTCCACCCCACTGGAGAAGACCGACGCCAGCTGCGGCGCGAAGATCAGCGCCAGCGCGGTGACCAGCATCAGCACGCCGCCCAGGGTGCCGGCGGTGCGGGCCATCAGTTCACGCAGCTCGGCGTGGCTGCGGGTTTCCTTCACCTCGGTGAACACCGGCACGAATGCGGTGGCAAAGGAACCCTCGGCGAACAGCCGGCGCAGGAAATTGGGTATCCTGAAGGCGACCCAGAAAGCATCGGTGATGGCGTTGGTGCCGAAGGTCGAGGTCACTACCTGGTCCCGGACCAGGCCGAGAACCCGCGAGACCATGGTCATGCTGCTGAACGACAGCAGGCCCCGCAACATCTTGGGTGAACTCACTCAACGTCCCTCTTGACAATCGACTTGACGTACATTTCTTACGCCATCATACTAGCTAGCTTGCTGTTCCCATAACACCGATTTTTCAGGAAACCACCACCGTGGCCAATATCAAGTCCGCCAAGAAGCGCGCCAAGCAGACCGTCGTGCGCAACGCGCGCAACGTGGCTCAGCGCTCGATGCTGCGCACCGCTGTCAAGAAAGTGATCAAGGCGCTGGACGCCAACGATGCCGCCGGCGCTCAAGCCGCCTTCGCCGTTGCCCAGCCGATCCTGGATCGTTTCAGCGCGCGTGGCCTGATCCACAAGAACAAGGCTGCTCGCCACAAGAGCCGCCTGAACGACCGCATCAAGGCCCTCCAGGCCGCCTGATCCGGTTGGTTGCTGGAGCCCCGGCTCCGGCAGCACGCAAAAGCCCGGCCTCGGCCGGGTTTTTTGTTGCCTGCAATCTGGTAGTGCCGGCCGCCGGCCGGCAACCTCGGTGGATTGCCGGCCAGCGGCCGGCACTACCCACGTACAAAAAAACCCGGCCGAAGCCGGGTTTTTCGCGGGAACCACAACGGCATTACTGCGCGTTGCGTGCCGCCTCGAGCTCGTCTTCCTTCTGGCGATCGAAGAACGCCATGATCCGGCTCATGATCGGGAAGGTGCCTTCGCGACCCAGTGCGGACACCAGGAACCACGGCTCCTTCCAGCCCAGCTCGGCGACGATCTTCTCGGCAGCGGCCTTGGCCTCGTCCTCGAACATCAGGTCGGCCTTGTTCAGCACCAGCCAGCGCGGCTTGGCCAGCAGCTCCGGATCGTGCTTTTCCAGTTCGCGCTCGATGGCACGCACCTGCTCGACCGGCGACACACCTTCCACACCACCTTCCATCGGCGAAATGTCGACGAGATGCAGCAGCAGGCGGGTGCGCTGCAGGTGGCGCAGGAACTGCGCGCCCAGGCCGGCACCGTCGGCAGCACCTTCGATCAGGCCCGGAATATCGGCGATCACGAAGCTGCGGTAGTTTTCCACCTTCACCACACCCAGGTTCGGGTACAGCGTGGTGAACGGGTAATCGGCCACCTTCGGCGTCGCCGCCGAGACGGCGCGGATCAGGGTGCTCTTGCCGGCATTGGGGAAGCCCAGCAGGCCGACGTCGGCCAGCAGCTTCAGCTCCAACTTCAGCGTGCGCTCCTCACCCGGCTCACCCGGCAGCGCCTGGCGCGGCGAGCGGTTGGTGGAGCTCTTGAAATGCATGTTGCCGAGGCCGCCGCGGCCGCCCTTGGCCACCAGCAGGCGGTCGCCATGCTGGGTCAGGTCGCCGATGATTTCATCGGTGGCCACGTTGATGATCACGGTGCCGACCGGCACGGTGATGACCAGGTCTTCGCCACCCTTGCCATAGGCCTGGCGGCCCATGCCGTTCTCGCCGCGCTGCGCCTTGAAGATGCGGTCATGGCGGAAGTCGACCAGGGTGTTCAGGTTTTCGTCGGCGCGGATCCACACGCTGCCGCCCGCACCGCCGTCGCCGCCGTCCGGGCCGCCGAGCGGAATGAACTTCTCGCGACGGAAGCCAATGCAGCCGTTGCCGCCGTTGCCGGCGAACACTTCGATTTCTGCTTCGTCTACCAGTTTCATTGTTTCGATGCCTGCGATGGGCGCGGCATGCACGCCGCCACCTTGATGTAGTGCCGGCCGCTGGCCGACAACCGGGCGATGCCCGTTTTACCATTGATTCCAACGAAAAGCCCCGCCGAAGCGGGGCTCTTCATGCAGCGAGCTCTTCATCCAGCACGGCCATGCCGAGGCATGGGCGCCGGACGCAGCCTTATCAGGCTTCGACCGAGACGACGCTGACGGTGCGACGCTTCTTCGGGCCCTTCACGGTGAACTCCACCTTGCCGTCCGTCAGGGCGAACAGGGTGTGGTCACGGCCGAGGCCGACGCCGGCACCCGGGTGGAACTGGGTGCCGCGCTGACGCACGATGATGTTGCCTGCTTCGATGGCCTGGCCGCCGAAGATCTTGACGCCGAGGTACTTCGGGTTGGAGTCGCGACCGTTGCGCGAAGAGCCTACGCCTTTTTTATGTGCCATGACCTATCTCCTTACTTGCTGCCACCGGCAATGCCGGTGATCTCGATTTCGGTGTAGTACTGACGGTGACCCTGGCGCTTCATGTGGTGCTTACGGCGACGGAACTTGATGATCCGGACCTTGTCAGCACGACCCTGGGACAGGACGGTGGCGGTGACCGCAGCGCCGCTCAGGGCGTCGCCGATCTTGATGCCATCGCTGTCGCCGAGCAGCAGGATGTTGTCGAACTTGATCTCGCTGCCGACTTCGACTTCGAGCTTTTCAATGCGGAGCTTTTCGCCCTGCGCCACGCGGTATTGCTTACCGCCGGTGACCAGTACTGCGTACATGACCAGACTTCCTCTGTAGTTATTGTGGTCTATGGACTGCCGCCGTCGAGGGCGGACAGGAGCGGGATTGTACGCAGAGGGGCCCGGACGGGTCAAGTCAACCCCCTGAACGGCCCGGGGGCCCCCAGGCAGGGGTCGGATCCCTTTTCACACGGCGAAAAGGGATCTGACCCCTGCCTGACAGGCGGTCTCACCGGGTGAGACACCGGGCTGGCATTGTCGCCCATTGCCCCCATCTGGTCACCTCGGTAGGCTGACCGATTGCCGCCCTATCGCTGGCCCGGCGGCCCAGCCACGCCCCCACAACCGGATTCCCCATGGCGATGGATTTCATCCGCATCCGCGGCGCGCGGACGCACAACCTCAAGAACATCGACCTCGACCTGCCCCGCGACAAACTGATCGTGATCACCGGCCTGTCCGGCTCGGGCAAGTCGTCGCTGGCGTTCGACACCATCTATGCCGAGGGTCAGCGGCGTTACGTCGAGTCCCTGTCGGCGTACGCGCGGCAGTTCCTGAGCGTGATGGAAAAGCCGGACCTGGACCATATCGAAGGCCTGTCGCCGGCGATCTCGATCGAGCAGAAGTCGACCTCGCACAACCCGCGCTCGACGGTCGGCACCATCACCGAGATCTACGACTACCTGCGCCTGTTGTATGCACGCGTCGGCACGCCGCGTTGCCCCGACCACGGCTATCCGCTGGAAGCGCAGACGGTCAGCCAGATGGTCGACCATATGCTGACGCTGGACCCGGAACAGCGCTACATGCTGCTGGCGCCGGTGATCCGCGACCGCAAGGGCGAGCACGCGCAGGTGTTCGACCAGCTGCGCGCACAGGGCTTCGTGCGTGTACGCGTGGATGGCGAACTGTACGAAATCGACGCGGTGCCGCCGCTGGCGCTGCGCCAGAAGCACACCATCGAAGCGGTGATCGATCGCTTCCGCCCGCGCGAAGACATCAAGCAGCGCCTGGCCGAGAGCTTCGAAACCGCCCTGAAGCTGGGTGATGGCATGGCGTCGGTGCAGTCGCTGGACGATGCCGCTGCAACCCCTACCCTGTTCTCGTCCAAGTATTCCTGCCCGGTCTGCGACTACTCGCTGCCGGAACTGGAGCCGCGCCTGTTTTCGTTCAACGCACCGATGGGCGCCTGCCCCGGCTGCGACGGGCTGGGTATGGCCGAGTTCTTCGACCCCTCGCGCGTGGTGGTGCATCCGGAGCTGTCGCTGGCGGCCGGTGCCGTGCGTGGTTGGGATCGCCGCAATGCCTATTACTTCCAGCTGATCGCCTCGCTGGCCAAGCACTACAAGTTCGACACCGACGCGGCGTGGAACTCGCTGCCGGCAAAGGTGCAGCAGGCCGTGCTGTACGGCAGCGGCGAGGATGCGATCACCTTCACCTACTTCACCGAGGCCGGTGGCCGCACCCAGCGCAAGCACCGCTTCGAAGGCATCATTCCCAACCTCGAACGCCGCTACAAGGAAACCGAATCGGCGGCGGTGCAGGAAGAGCTGGGCAAGTACATCAGCGAACATGCCTGCCCCGAGTGCAACGGCGCGCGCCTGAACAAGGCCGCACGCAACGTGTTCGTGGCCGACCGCCCGCTGCCGGAACTGGTGGTGCTGCCGATCGATGAAGCCCTGAAGTTCTTCAGTGAACTGAGCCTGCCGGGCTGGCGTGGCGAGATCGCCGCGAAGATCGTCAAGGAGATCGGCGAACGCCTCGGCTTCCTGGTCGACGTCGGCCTGGATTACCTGACCCTGGAGCGCAAGGCCGACACCCTGTCCGGYGGCGAGGCMCAGCGCATCCGCCTGGCCASCCAGATCGGTKCYGGYCTGGTSGGCGTGMTGTACGTSCTCGAYGAGCCSTCSATCGGCCTGCACCAGCGCGACAACGAGCGCCTGCTGGGCACCCTCACCCGCCTGCGCGACCTTGGCAACACGGTGATCGTGGTCGAGCACGACGAAGATGCGATCCGCCTGGCCGACTACGTGCTGGACATCGGTCCGGGTGCGGGCGTGCACGGCGGTGAGATCGTCGGCCAGGGCAGCCTGCAGGACCTCCTGGATGCGCCGCGTTCGCTGACCGGCCAGTACCTGTCGGGCAAGCGCGCGATCAAGATCCCGGCGCGCCGGCACAAGCCGAACCCGAAGATGACGCTGCATCTGCGTGGCGCCACCGGCAACAACCTGAAAGGCGTGGACCTGGCCATCCCGGCAGGGCTGCTGACCTGCGTGACCGGKGTGTCCGGCTCGGGCAAGTCAACSCTGATCAACGACACCCTGTTCTCGCTGGCTGCCAACGAGATCAACGGCGCCTCGCACCCGATCGCGCCGTACAAGGAGATCGATGGCCTGGACCTGTTCGACAAGGTGGTGGACATCGACCAGTCGCCGATCGGCCGCACCCCGCGCTCGAACCCGGCCACCTAYACCGGCTTGTTCACTCCGCTGCGCGAGCTGTTCGCACAGGTGCCCGAATCGCGTGCGCGCGGCTATTCGCCGGGACGCTTCAGTTTCAACGTGCGTGGCGGCCGCTGCGAGGCCTGCCAGGGCGATGGCCTGATCAAGGTCGAGATGCACTTCCTGCCCGACGTGTACGTGCCCTGCGACGTCTGCCAYGGCAAGCGCTACAACCGCGARACGCTGGAGATCCTGTACAAGGGCTTCAACATCAACGACGTGCTGGAAATGACCGTCGAAGATGCACTGAAGCTGTTCGAACCGGTCCCGTCCATCGCCCGCAAACTGGAGACCCTGGTTGATGTCGGCCTGAGCTACATCAAGCTGGGGCAGAGCGCGACCACGCTGTCCGGTGGTGAAGCGCAGCGCGTGAAGCTGTCCAAGGAACTGTCGCGCCGCGATACCGGCCGCACCCTGTACATCCTCGACGAGCCGACCACCGGCCTGCACTTCCACGACATCGAGGCGCTGCTCGGCGTGCTGCACAAGCTGCGCGACGAGGGCAACACGGTGGTGGTGATCGAGCACAACCTGGACGTCATCAAGACCGCGGACTGGATCGTCGACCTGGGTCCGGAAGGCGGTCATCGCGGCGGCACCATCCTGGTGACCGGCACGCCGGAAGACGTGGCCGCATGCCCGGATTCGTATACCGGGCAGTTCCTCGCCCGGATGCTGCCGTCCACCAGCGCGCGACCGGACCAGCCCGCCGCCGTGGCCAACAAGCCCGATGCGCGCCCGCCGCGCAAGGTGAAGCCCGAGAAGCCGGCGAAGAAGGCAGCCGCCGCCAAGAGCACCGGCAAGGCCAGCAAGACCGCCACGGCCGGCACCAAGAAGAAGAAGGACGCCTGATGAGCAGCGAACACAAGATCCTGGCCCGCATTCCGATCAGCGTGCGCTGGCGTGACATGGACAGCATGGGCCACGTCAACAACGCCAAGTACATCTCCTACCTGGAAGAGGCGCGCGTGCGCTGGATGCTGGGCGTGGAAGGCGTGTCGATGACCGACCGCATCGCACCGGTGGTGGCCGCCACCAACGTCAACTACCGGTTGCCGATCGTGTGGCCCAACGACATCCTGGTTGAGCTGTTCGTCGAGCGCCTGGGCAACAGCAGCGTGACCATCGGTCATCGCATCGTCGACCAGCAGGACGAGTCGAAGCTGTATTCGGACGGCAACGTGGTGGTGGTCTGGATGGACACGCAGACCGGCAAGAGCGCGCCGCTGCCGGACGCGATCCGCAGCGCATCCACCTGAAGGTAGTGCCGGCCGCTGGCCGGCACTCTCCCCGCCGGGCATGGCCCGGCGCGACCGTTCCAATCAAAGGACTGACATGATCCACCAGACTGAACTGCGCGACCTGCTGCCCGGCATGGTCCCCTTCCCCGCCGACGTATTCCCCGATGACCAGGCTTGGCTTGGCCAGCACCTGTTGCCGCTGCTGAAAATCGACCTCGGCGTGCTGCGCCCGGAACTGGCCGGCAGCGTGGCCACGATGCTGTGCCCGATCGAGCCCTACGACGGCTGTATTGGTGAAACCACCGAAGAGCACCACAACGCGTTAACCGGCACCAACTGGATCGCCTTTGCACTGACCGCCGACAACCGCATGCGTTTCCTCGGTGAGGAGGGCTACTTCATCGGCGACCAGGTGCAGGACAAGCACGCGCTGAAGCACATCGCTGAGATGCGTGAGAGCTACAGCAAGGCACGTGCGTACTTCCAGCAGCATGGACGCCTGGCCAGCTATTCGCGCTATGGCGACGGCGAGCCCGGCGAGCAGGCGTACCTCGATGTGCTGGGCGGGCAGATCTCGACCGGCAACTGGATCGAAACCGCGGAGATTCCGGCCGCCTTCGCGCTGGCGTTCACCGAGGCTGCCGACGACCGGCATGCGCCGGACGATGCCGAGCGCGCGATCATCACCCGCGATGGCCACAAGTTCTTCGCCGTGGCCGAAGTGGCCGGCTACAACTGGTGTGCAACCGGTGCCGATGCGATCGTGATGCTGTACGAGCCGGAAAGCCGCACGGTGCTGTTCTCGTACGACTGGTCGTAAGCCCCACCGCGCTGTGCGCTCGCCGGGCATGGCCCGGCGCTACCGATTAAGCCCCACCGCGCTGCGCGCTCGCCGGGCCATGCCCGGCGGAACGAGCGCCGCGTTACGGCGCGGCCTTGCGCACTATCAGGGCCGTGCTGACTTCGGTGCCCCCCTCCAGTTGCACCTGCAGCCACACGGGCTGCCCCTCCTCCAATACGCGCCTGCCGTCCATCAACATCAGGTGCAGGCCGCCGGGCTTGAGCACGGCACGTTCGCCCGGCGCCAATGGCAGGCGCTCGACAGCACGCATGCGGCTGACCCCGTCGACGATCCGGGTCTCGTGCAACGACACATCACCGAAACTCGCACTGCGCGCACCGATGATGGTCACCGCGGTGGAGCAGCCGTTGCGGATCACGCCATAGCCGGCAGTCATGGGCGTCGCCGTCGGGCTGGGCGGCAGACGTACCCAGCCCTGCGAGACGGTGACGCACTCCGGCACCGCGGCCGCCGCCGATGCTGCGCCCGCACACATCATCAACAGTACGCCAACGAATGGTTTGGTTATCATCGCCCAGGTTCCTTCTTCGCAACGAGACCCGCAGCATGACGACGCTCATCGAGGTGATCAACCATGGCCCCATCCGCGAACTGCGGCTGGCGCGGCCGCCGGTCAATGCACTGGACACCGAGCTGTGCCGGCAGTTGATCCATGCCATCGAACTGGCGATGGCCGAGGACGCGCACGGCATCGTGCTGTCCGGCAGCGAGCGCATCTTCACCGGCGGCATGGACGTGCCGCACCTGCTCTCGCATGGTGATGACAAGCACAAGCTGCTGGACACCTGGAACGCGTTCTTCGGCGCGGTACGCACGCTGGCCGAGAGCCGCATCCCGGTGGTTGCGGCGATCACCGGCCATGCACCGGCGGGCGGCTGCGTGCTGGCCCTGTGCTGCGACTACCGGGTGATGGCACGCAGTGCCGATCCGGCGCGCCCGTATGCCATCGGCCTGAACGAAGTGCAGGTCGGCCTGATCGCACCGGAAGGCATCCAGCGCCTGTTGCGCCGTGCGGTGGGCGCGCACCGCTCCAGCGTGCTGCTGGCCACCGGCGCGCTGGTACCGGCCGAACAGGCGCTGCAGATCGGCCTGGTCGACGAACTGGTGGATGGCGAACTGGTGGCGGCCCGTGCGGTGGCCTGGCTGCAGGACCTGCTGAAGCAGCCGCGGCAGCCGATGCTGCTGACCCGTGCCATTGCCCGCGCCGAGCTGCACGACGCCCTGCATCCGGACCTGATCCAGCTCGACCGCTTCGTCGAGGCCTGGTTCGCCCCGGATGCGCAGAACGCACTGCAGGCACTGGTGGCGCGTCTCGGCAAGTAAGCGATCCTTCCGGGACGCCTGCGGATGCCGGCCAGCGGCCGGCACTACCGAAGATGGGGCATCCGGCCTACACCGGTATAATCGACCCCTCTTTCATCGCTGTGGCCGCCCCCTTGAACGACATGCCCGAACCCGTCGTCTCCGAGCTGATCGATCTGCTCACCCTGGAGCGGCTGGAGGACAACCTGTTCCGCGGCCAGAGCCGCGACATCGGTACCAAGTACGTGTTCGGCGGGCAGGTGCTGGGCCAGGCCCTGGCGGCCGCGCAGGCCACGGTCGACAATGGTCGCCATGTGCACTCGCTGCACGCCTATTTCCTCCGCGCCGGCAACATCGACCATCCGATCGTCTACGACGTCGACCGTACCCGCGACGGTGGCAGCTTCTCGGTGCGCCGGGTGACCGCCATCCAGCATGGCAAGGTGATCTTCTTCTGCGCGGCCTCGTTCCAGCAGGCCGAATCCGGTGCCGAGCACCAGCACAAGATGCCCGAAGTGCCGCAACCGGAAGACATCGAACCGAACCGGCCGTTGCCGGCGGAGGTGCTTGAGCGCTTGCCGATCAAGGTGCAGCGCTGGCTCTCGCGCGGCGGTCCGTTCGAGTTCCGCCATGTGTATCCCCGCGATGAACTGAACCCGCCCAAGCGCCCGCCCTACCACCAGGTCTGGCTGCGCCTGAGCGAGCGCGTGGGCGATGCTCCCGAGCTGCACCAGGCACTGCTGGCCTACGCGTCGGACTTCCACCTGCTGGGCACGGCGACCTTCCCGCACGGCATCAGCTACTACCATCCGCACGTGCAGATGGCCTCGCTGGACCACGCGATCTGGTTCCACCGCCCGTTCCGCGCCGACGATTGGCTGCTGTACTCGCTGGACAGCCCCAGTGCGCAGGATTCGCGCGGCCTGGCCCGTGGCCAGTTCTTCACCCGTGATGGCGTGCTGGTTGCCAGCACCGCCCAGGAAGGCTTGATCCGCGTGGTTCCGGACCAGGCAGCAGCGGCCGCCGTGCCGGCCAAGGATTGACCGATGCGTCAGATTTTCAGCAGCCAGCGCGTGGAAACCGTGGAAGGCGTGGCCGAGCTCCTGCGCAGCCACGACATCCAGGTGAAGGTCACCAACGGACGCTCGTACAAGACCCGTCGCCGGGGTCAGTTCAGCTATACCGACCTGGGCAATGCAGGCGCCTACCCTGCGGTGTGGGTCGTGCGCGCCGACGACCAGCCGCGTGCGCGCGAAATCCTGCGCGACGCCCGCCTGCTCGACACCACCCGTCGTGACCACCCGACCGCCGAATTCGCCTTCCGCGATGATGTGCAGGAAAGTGCCGGTGGTCGTGGCTGGGCCTGGCGCATCCGCATTGCCCTGCTGGTGGTGATCGCCGGGGTGGCGCTGGTGATCGGCCTGCGCCATCGCGGTGCCCCTGCCCCAACCGCGCCGGTGCCCACCCCGCAGGCACAGCCGCAGCAAGCACAGCCGACCGCGCCGGCACCGCCGGCAGAAGAGGAAGTGCGGGTCCGCATCCAGCCGTCCACGTAACGCGCAGGTAGTGCCGGGCCATGCCCGGCGAGCGCAGCGGCCTGACAGAAACGCCGCCGGGCATGGCCCGGCGCTACCGGGACGCGAACCGGTCACATTCGGCGCGCGGCTCCGTCATGGGACACAATCCCTGCAGGAGCCCGCCGCCATGACGATCTTCGCCGCAAGCATCGACGAAACCCTGGAACGCGAACTGCCGGCCGCCAGCAGCGGATGCCAGCATGCCTATGGCCGCATCGTGCTGGCCTGCCAGAACACGGTCACCGCCATCGCCCTGGCCATCACCGGCGACCGCCAGGCCAGCGAGGACATCGCCCAGGAAGCGTTCGTGAAGGGCTGGCAGCAGCTGCACCAGCTGCGCAGCGCGAGCAGCTTCCTGCCTTGGCTGCGGCAGATCACCCGCAACCTCGCCCGCGACTGGCTGCGCRCACAACGTGGCCGACCGCTGAGCGGCGAGGCTGCCGAAGTGGCGCTGACCATGGCTGCGGATCCGACCCCGGGCGTGGCCGATCGCCTGCAGCGGCTGGAAGAGGAAATCGCTGCCGAAGACATCATCTCTGCCCTGCCCGCCGACAGCCGCGAAGTCCTGCTGTTGTATTACCGCGAGGGCCAGCATTCGCAGCAGGTGGCCGACCTGCTCGGGCTGAGCGACGCGGCGGTACGCAAGCGCCTGTCACGTGCCCGTGCGCAGGTGCGCGAGGGCCTGCTGCAGCGCTTCGGCGAATTCGCACGCAGCAGCGCGCCCAGTGCTGCGTTCGCAACGGCGGTGGTGTCGATGGTGATGATCGCCGCGCCCGGCACCGCCAGCGCGGCGATCCTGCTGGGAACCGGCGTCGGCGTGGGGGGCAGCAAGCTCGGCCTCGGTGGCGCCAGCGCTGCCGGCGGCACCGCGCTCGGCTCGTTGACCGCCACGCTGGGCCAGCTGCAGATGCTGCCTGCGTCAAGCTGGGCCGCGATCATCGGTGGCGTCGTCGGTGGCGCACTCGGCAGCTATCTCGGAGGGCGTTTCCTGCTGTCCTACGCAGAGACCGGTGCCGAGCAGGTCCAGGTCCGCCGCTTCGTCAACCTCAGCACCGGCACCAGCCTGGGCTGGTGCCTGGCCATCCTGTTCACCGTGCTGCTGCAGGCGCCGATGTGGGCGCAGCTGCTGGTGCTGGCACTGGGCCTGGTGGTGGTCAACTACCAGTGCCTGGTGACGCTGCGGCGAATCATGGCGCCGCTGCTTGCGCGTGATGCAGCCCGGCGTGGGCGTAACGGGATCAACTGGAAGTACGAATCCATGTACGGCCTGACCGGCATGATGGCGGTGAACCTGATCGTCATCGGTGCCCTGGCCTACACGATGACGCTCAGCGGCCGCCTGTAACGGACAACGCCGGCAGTGCGCCGGCGTTGTCGTCGATCACTGCATTGAAAATCAGCGCTGCGGCTTCGGCGCGGCGGCGTCACGGGGGCCGCCGTGGCGCGGGCCACCGTGCATCGGGCCCTTGGCGGCGTCGAACTCGGCCTTGCTCAGCTGGCCATCCTTGTTGGTATCGGCCGCGGCGAACCAGGCGTCAYGATGCTGCTTCATGCGCAGCTCGCGGTCGGCCTTGTCCAGGTAGCCATCCTTGTTGAGGTCGAGCTGGTCGAAACGCTCGGCCAGGCGCGGATCGGCCTTGGCTTCGTCACGGCTGATGCGGCCATCCTTGTTCGTGTCCAGCTTGGCCCAGCGCTCGCCGCCGCGACCACCGTGGCGGCCATGCTTCCAGCGCGGCAGCTCATCACGCGAGAGCTTGCCGTCCTTGTTCTTGTCCAGCTCGTCGAACTTTGCGGCCAGGCGCGGGTTGGCCGCCGCTTCGCTGCGGTCGATGACGCCGTCGCCATTGGTATCCAGCTTGGCCGAACGCTGCGCCGGTGCAGCCGGGGTGTCGGCAGCCAAGGCAATGCCGGTCGCGGAGGTGCCGAGCAGCAGGGCCAGCAGCAGGGGGGTACGGATCATGGGGTCACTCCTGGAAATGGGATTGGCATCGGGGTGAACACCTCACCCTCGGAGGACAACAACGCCTGACCACGACCTCGGTTGACGCAGCCGCCCATTCCATTCATCCGGCGGACAGTCGCCGCCATTGCGACAGGCTGGAGCTATGCTGTGCCCATGGCGAGACACGGCGACAGAGACGACGAACTGCGACTGTTCCAGACCGGCGAGCACCCCTGCGGGTACTGGCCGGACCGGGTTGCACGCGACCTGGTGCTGGACCCGCAGGACCGTCGCCTCGGCGGGCTGTACCCGCTGGCCCTGAGCTGGGGCTTCCGACGCAGCGGCGACCTGGTCTATCGCCCGCATTGTGCGAACTGCCACGCCTGCGTCGCCGTGCGCATTCCGGTGGCCCGCTTCGCCCCGGATCGCAGCCAGCGCCGCTGCGCCGCCCGCAATGCCGATCTGGAAGTGCGCATCACCGCGGCCATGCCACGCGAGGATCTGTTCGAGCTGTACCACCGCTACCTGGTGCATCGTCATGCCAAGGGCGGCATGGACGACCACGGCCCGCACGAGTTCGAACAGTTCCTGATCGGCAGCTGGTCGCACACGCGCTTCATGGAAATGCGCCTGCCCGGCCACGACGGGCAGCCCAGCCAGCTGCTGGGCGTGGCGGTAACCGATGTGACCGAGCACGGGCTGTCGGCGGTCTATACCTTCTTCGACCCCGCCCATGCCGCGCGCGGGCTGGGCACGTTCGCGATCCTGCAGCAGCTGGAGTGGGCCCGCCGCGAGGGCCTGCCCCACCTGTACCTGGGCTACTGGATACGCGAGCACCAGAAGATGGACTACAAGCGGCGCTATCGCCCGCTGGAGGCCTACGATGGCCGCCGCTGGCATGATTTCGATGACGAACTGGACGGACGCTGACAAACCACTGACACCGGGCCAGGTGCACAATATGGCCCATGAACGCCAAACCCCTGATTCTCGGCCTGGCCCTGCTCTGTGGCACCGCCGCTCCCGCCTTCGCCACGTCCCCCGCGATGACCGAAAAACCGTCTGCAGCGCTGCGCCTGGCCACCTACAACACCTCGCTGTATTCGGACGAAGCCGGCGGCCTGATCGCCGAGCTGGAAGGCGACAGCGAACATGCGCGCAAGATCGCCGCGGTACTGCAGCAGGCGCGCCCTGACCTGGTGCTGCTGAACGAGTTCGACTTCGATGACGCCCATCGTGCCGCCGACCTGTTCCAGAAGCGCTACCTGGAAGTGGCCCAGCCCGGTGGCGGCAAGCCGCTGCACTTCGCCTACCGCTACCTGGCGCCGGTGAACACCGGCGTGCCCAGTGGCCTGGACCTGGACAACAACGGCGTGGTCGGCGGCGAAGGCCGCGGTCGCGGCAACGACGCCTGGGGCTACGGCCTGCACCCGGGCCAGTACGGCATGCTGGTGCTGTCGCGCTACCCGATCGACGAAGCCAAGGTGCGCAGCTTCCAGCTGCTGAAGTGGAGTGCGATGCCCGGCGCGATCCGCCCGGTCGATCCGCGCACCGGCAAGAGCTTCTACAACGACACCGTCTGGTCGCAGCTGCGGCTGTCGTCGAAGTCGCATTGGGATGTACCGGTGAAGACCCCGGCCGGCGTGGTCCACGCGCTGGTCTCGCACCCGACGCCGCCGGTGTTCGATGGCCCGGAAAAGCGCAACGCCGCGCGCAACCATGACGAACTGCGCCTGTGGCAGGAATACCTGTCCAAGGGTGACAAGCCGTGGCTGTGCGACGACAAGGGCCAGTGCGGCGGCCTGGCCCAGGATGCGCGTTTTGTCATCCTTGGCGACCTCAACAATGATCCGGTCGATGGCGATGGCCGCCACGAGGCGATCGTCGAACTGATCGAGAACGCCCGCGTGCTGCGCTACCCCACCCCACGCAGCATCGGCGCCGAGCAGACCAGCCTGGCCTATGCGGCCAAGGGCATCACCCGCAAGGGTGCACCGTTCCATGCCACCGGCGATTTCGGCCCGAAGTCCGGCACCATGCGCCTGGACTACGTGCTGCCCTCGACCGGTTTCGAGTACCTCGGCAGCGGCGTGTTCTGGCCGGCCAATGAGAGTGCCGAAGCGAAGATCGCCGATGGCAGCGACCACCACCTGGTATGGGTGGATGTGAAATAAACCGATAGCGCCGGGCCATGCCCGGCGGCTTTTCCGGCCGCGTCGCGCGCCCTAGGGGACGCCGCCGGGCATGGCCCGGCGTTGTCCGGCAACTACGACATCAAGGTGCTGGCGGCGCGCATTCGCGTGGCGAACGCGCAGATTGCCGAGGCCAAGGCGGGCGCACTGC